>JACMPS010000196.1 GCA_014377395.1 Chthonomonadaceae bacterium | reverse complement strand
GTTGATGTCCCCGCACCACATTGGAAGGGCAGTGGAGAGCGTGACCGTTCCCCCTGTCCCTAAGTCCAGCCTGAAATTGCGACCGGCAAATCCAGGTCCTACAATGTGCAGAATGTAGCCCTGCGCTTTTAACCCGTCAATGGTGAAGTTGCCGCCGGGATCGAGAGTTTGTGTGATCGTTACATTCGGCGAAAAAGCATTGCGGAAGGTGAAGGTGAAATCTCGTGAATTGAATAGATAAGAAATGGCGAGATTTCCGTTCAGCGTGGCATCACCGGGCAGGTTTTGCCGAAACACGCTGATCGAAGCGGAAAACCAGTCGCGTGCCACAACGTCCGGGTAGCCGTCCTTGTTGACATCGGCAACGATGAGGTCGCTACAACTTCGATTCGAGTAACTCGTCACGGCGGTATCGAGGGAGAAGCCACCGTTACCGTCGCACAGGAGAGTTTTGATTTGATACTGCCCCAGAATCAGTTCGGAAAACCCATCTCCATTGATGTCTGCGAGAGTCGCATCGTTCATGTACTCATTCGGCTCCGTGGAGTAGATGAGTGGAACCGGGGTTGCGTAAACCCCGTTACGGTTAAGCGAAATCAGCAAATGGGTTGCGTTGTAGCGATAGATAAAGTCGGGGTAGGGATCGTTGGTTAGTCTGCCGAAATGAATTCGCGCATTGTAGTCGCTCCCCGAAGGTAATTTTGAGAGGAGGGACGGGGCGGGTGCGAACAGACGCCCACCTAGTCCGTAAAAGGCGTTCATGTTCTGATCGCTTACGCCTACCAGGTCCAGTTGACCGTCAGCATCGAGATCAATTACCTCCACCTGCTTGCAATACTCCCCTAGATCGTAATAATTCTCGAAGGAGAAACCGCCGACCCCATCCGACTCATAGATCACGATTCCATTTCCATAGGGGGCGATGACCTCACCAATCCCATCTCCATCGAGATCTACAATCGTAAAGTTGTCCGCATAAATGTAGGCGTTGTGTTCGTGCCTTACGCCGGGAATCGCGGTGCCGTTTCCAAGATAGGTGTACATCACCCCATTATAGGCATTCATCACAATGTCGTTTTTGCCGTCCCCGTTGACATCGCCGATCTCTACGGAATTAAAATAATCGTTGACGGCAAGAGGGTATTTCGTGTGAGTGGGATAGTTTCCGGCACCGTCATTGATGAGAACGCTGAACGTGCGTTGTCCATTATTGATCGTCACGACATCGGGAAAGCCGTCTCCGTTGAGATCGCCAACAGCATGACGATCCGGCTGATTGGTGTTATTGAGCGACTGAACTAGAGTCAGCACGCCCGCTCCGTTTCCCTTGAGGAAACTGAGCGTTCTGCCTGTCCAGTTTGCTACCGCAACATCAGGCTTCCCATCTCCGTCAAAATCGCCCGCCGCCGGGTAACGCGCTCCGTTGTTCTCGTTGGCGGCGGTGCTGAACGGCGTAAAGTGCCCGGTGTTATCGCCTTTGTAGACAGCGAGAAGGTCGAAGGTCGAAAGAATCAAATCTTTTTTACCGTCGTTGTCCATGTCTTTGATTGCAAGGGCATAGGGAGATTGCACGTCAGGAGAGTAAATCGGAGCGGAGAAAGTGCCTCCCCCCAGACCTCGCAACACGACGATGCGTGGGGTTGCGCCAGTGTCCGATAGAAGTAAATCTTTGATGCCGTCGCCGGTGACATCCTCATAATAGAGGTTTTCAACGTACCCTGCCATGCCAAGAATACGCTGTGGCGTTCCGAAAGCCCCTGCCCCGTTTCCATAAAGAACAAAAATTCCGCCTGTCGCCGCGTTTGAGGTGTCCGTATAAATGAGTAGGTCGGCTTTGCCGTCTCCGTTGACATCGGCTCCCTCCACAAGAGAGGTGTAGGTGGACAGAGGCGTTTTCACAGGCGCACCAAAGACCCCGTTTCCGTTGTTCGGATAGGCAAAGACGGTTTGTACAAAGCCATTGTCGGCATCCAACCCATAGGCAATCAAGTCGCGCTTGTTGTCGCCATTGACATCTACAAGCGTGATATGTGCATAATAAGGCAAATTCATAACGGTTTGCGTGAAGCCGCCTGCCCCGTTGTTGAGCAAAACCAATCCACGATTCGGATCAAGGTGAAGAACGAGGTCAGGCTTACCGTCCCCATTCAGATCAGCGACTTTCACATCGGTAGCGACAGCAGGCAAGGTGATTTCCGGTCGCGCCGTAAATCCGGCTCCGTTTGCCAGATAAAGCGTAGCGCGTGGAATGTAGTGCGTTATAACAAAGCAGTCCAGTTTTCCGTCTCCGTTGAAGTCGGCGGAGACCATCGCTCCGGGCGGAGAGCCGACATCGAAGGCTTGTGCGTCAAAGTCAATCGCCCTCACAGGAGGTGGAGCAAACAAGAGGAATGAGCAAAGAAAAAAGAACAGCAAAAACGAAAGGCGTTTCGGCGAGATCATGGGTAGTCTCCAGCATCCCAACTTTGGGAGATAAAAAATCCGGGGGTCAGTACAACACAGTGAGCGAAGGGTTTTTCGGTAGTTTACTCGGCTTATCGGAGAGGATACCTGCATTTTCCATGCCGATTTTATAACGGTAGCAAAATATACCTTTTTAGGGGAGATTTGTTTTTTTGAGATTGCGATTCGGTTTTTTTCCGAGAAAAGAAAGCCGAAATTATAAATCTCTTAACTCCTTTCCCCCCGAAAGTTCATCTACCACCAAATTTCGATACCCTCTTAGAAACTTCATTCTGTCCGTGTAGGACTTTGCAGAACACCCGCTTGATTTCTTAGAGCAAACAAGACTATACTTCTTCCGTACTCGCGAGAGGATATTGACGCGAAAACTTTCTTCCCTTTCTCCGTGTTCTTTTTTCGCATTGTGTCTTCTAATCTGTGTCCATATTTCTCCCTGAAAGTAGAAAAAACAATGACTGTTCCTCTTTTCGATACCGGAAAATTTTCATTTCTGCGTTCCATTTTCACGCTTTGTGTGGGGGCGGCGACACTCTCGCCGCTTTCGGCGCAAGCACCCGAAGTCTCTTCGGATCGCCGGGTGACGTTCCATGTTCGTGCCGCAAAAGCGGAAGAAGTTTTGCTCGCCCGTGAGGGATCATCGCCCAAGCCAATGCAACGCGACGAAAAGGGCATCTGGAGCCTGACCACCGACCCGCTCGAACCCGACTTTTACGGCTACTCTTTTGTGGTGGACGGCGTGGACATGATGGACGCGAACAATCCGATGATCAAGCCCAACCTGCTCACCTCGCAGAGTATGATTTACGTTTCGGGAAACGGGTCACAATCCTGGGACGTAAAGCGCGTTCCACACGGGACGCTTCATCGGCACTTTTACGCTTCCAGTGTTGTAGGCGATGACCGAGATTTTTATGTCTATACCCCGCCCGGTTACAACCCGCAAGTGAACAAAAAGTACCCGGTACTTTATCTTTTGCATGGCTACAGTGACGATGCAAGCGGTTGGACTTCCGTAGGACGCGCCCATGTCATTCTCGATAATCTCATTGCTGAGGGCAAAGCAAAACCGATGCTTGTAGTGATGCCGTTAGGGTATGGTGCGCCTGAAATTGTCGCGCCCGGTGGCGCAGGACGAAGAGTACCGAATATCGGACAGCGCAACTTCGATAAATTCACCGAAGCCCTGCTGAAAGAGGTGATCCCCGAAGTTGAAAAGTCTTATCGCGTGGAGAAAGATCGAAATTCACGCGCAATCACGGGGCTTTCAATGGGGGGAGGCGAGGCACTAACAACGGGGCTAAATCATCTGGATCAATTCGCATGGGTGGGTTCGTTCAGTGGAGCCGTGATCATGGCGGGCAACGATTATCCGAAACTCTTTCCCGCAGTTGATTCCACGGCAAAATCTCGGCTTCAGTTGCTCTGGATCGCTTGCGGAACGGAGGACGGACTGCTTGACCCAAACCGCAAACTGGAAGAGTGGCTTAAATCGAAAGACGTTCCCGTTACCCGGATCGAAACACTGGGAGGACATTCGTGGGGGGTATGGCGGCGTAATCTCGCTAACTTTGTGCCGTTGCTGTTCGGCAAAACCGGGGCGAAAAAGTAGAGGGGTTCTACTTTTTATCGCCTACTACCGTCAATGTCAGGTCGGCGCGGTTTCGAGAAACCGTCAACAAAGGATTGAACACAAATGGCTTGCGAACGTCCCACAGTCCTGCGTGTTCAATCGCCGATTCAACCTCTTTGCGTCGCTTTTCCTGGTAAGGTTGCGCGGCGTAGGCGAGAACGGAAATCACCTGATCGTCTTTTGGAAATCGCTTGTCCACGAGAACATCGGTTGTGTATCGGTCGTTCCCAACGGGTTTCAGTTCCCAGATTTGCCCGGTACGATTGTTCCGAGCAATCACCGTCAGAAACGTTTCGGGGGAGGGAGGCTTTGGAATGGAAACCGTGACTCGTACCGTCTCCCCCGCCTCGACGATGCCGGGAACAATCCGAGCCGCCGCAAACGTGAGATAGTCTGAGCCAATACGAGAGACTTCAGAGCCGCTTGCGGGTTTCATCTGAATGGGGTCAAGCCAAACCGCAAGCGTTTTGGACTCTTTGCCTCCCGCCTTGAACTTTTCCTCTTGAACCCAGTAGACGCGCCCCACCGCAATCAAATCGTGATTATCTGGTGACACGGCTTTGATAACGACGGCTCCCGGTTGCTTGCGCTCCTCGAAAACCGTGACCTTTTTCGGAGGGGAGATGCGAAACAAAATCTGATCGGCAACAAGACTTCCTGCCGCGATTCCGCCTTTAGTCAGGGGATCGGTCATGTTTGCCGCCTGAGAGCTCGTTACGGCAGACATTCCGGCACGGAGTGGGTTTGCAATGAACCCGGCGGCTCCCCCCACAAAGCGCGTGATCCCGCTTACCACCGTTGTGATAAAACTCGTGCGCTTGTTTTCCATGTGAATCGCTTTGCAGGGGAGTGCCAGAGCGTACTCTCCGTTTGCATCAGTGCGGGCATAGTCCACCACTTTGTTGTTATCGTCGTAGGCGGCAACGAGCGTATTGACGAGAGGCTTGTTTCGGGCATCGGTCACTTTTCCCATCACCCACACAAGGTCGTTGTCCGCATGGGCTTGGACTCCTGAACCTACCAGCATCAGCACCAGAGCAATTCCCGGAATGGATTGTGTTTGTTTCATCATCGACTCTTTTACTACTCTCTAAGACTGCTTTGAGAGGGCTGTCTTCGTCAATAACAGGCGGCATTACGCTATAGTGATGTCCGCGATTGGATGAACTCGGAACGGCGAAGCCGCCGGAAGGGCATTTATTCCGCCGCTTTCGCTTTATTTTTCAGCACCTTCTGAAAGGATATTGAAAAAGTAAAGTTAGTGCATTTGTCGCAATACAATAACGCAAGAATAAATTCCGTGCTAGAGGCGTTCCGCCCCGTGTCCTGCGGACACCAAACCCATTAGATTTCGCCCTGAGCAAATGCTTTCTCATCACCCTCTCTGAGATTGCGTTTTTACTTGTCGTTTGGGTCGGAGGGAACCATTCCCGCCGCCTTCCACACGTCATGCTTGGGATCGTCCAACACCGACAGCAGTTCGGTTCTGCCTACGGCTCGCCAGATTCTTTTCGGGGTGATGATAAAGAAGGTCGGCGTGGTATCCACCTGGTTCGCTTTTCCCACTTCGAGGTCTTTGCTGACGACTTCCGAAATGGACGGGCTTTCACAGTCAGTCCTGAACTTAACCGTATCAAGGTTCAATGATTTTGCAAGCTCACCAAACGTCTCGGGGTTGAAATCGGGCTTGGTAAGCATTTCCTGTCGCTCGAAAATCAGGTCGTGATATTCCCAGAACTTTCCCTGTAGTCCGGCGGCTTCACAGGCTTTGGAAGCCTCGGTTGCCCACTTATGCATCGGGAGCGGAAAATTTCTGAACGCGAGTTTGACCTTTTCCGGGTGATTTCTCATAAATAGGTTGACGGTGTCGGTTGCTTCCTTACAGTGCGTACACTGGTAATCCGCAAACTCCACAAGGAGTACAGGCGCGTCCGCTTTCCCTTTAATTCTCAGATTAGCGGGAGCTAGGGTTTCACGCGGCGTGTAAGGCGTAAACACCGTCACTCCCTTTTGTGTGCGGAGAAACTGCATCACGACGGTGGGAACATAGAGCAAGCACATCAGGGCAATCACGCCCCCAACAACGGCGACAATCAGTTTTTGCTCTCCGTTGAGAGAGCGATCCGCCATAATGAAATCACGGGCGGCAAGCAGAGCGACAAGTGAGATCATACACGCCGAGAAAAAACAATAAGGGCAGAAACTGAGTAGCACAAAAAGGGAGGTGTATTGAAGCCAGACCGAAAAGAGGGTTCCTGTAAGAGATAATCCGAACACGAGCGCATCCAGATTTCTCAGGCGAGATCGGTCAATCAAAACCGGGGAGGTAGACAGAGGTCCCGCTTCGTTCTCCGCCCGCTCTGCGTAGTCAGTCGCCGCCTGACGATTACGTGCCTCGACAAGCGAAAGTTCTCCTGCCCGCTTAACACAGAGGAAAATCAAAATTCCGTACATTCCAAGACCAAGGGCGGCGGTTGGGATCGGTCCGAAATGGCTGTAGGCTCCCTTCAGCACTCCTTCACAACCGGAGGGACCGGCAGAGCAACCGAGTGGAAGGGACGGCAAAAAATGGCGCACGGTAAGAATAAGTGCATCCAGCCCACCCAGACAGGCAAAAATAAGTGTCAGGATATTCGTCAGTTTCCGATTCATAAGTCCCCTTTGTCGTTCGGCTCTTGCTCCGCTTCGATCCATTCAGAGCAAACTCTTTCCCATTTTACCGCTTGATTCTACCAACTGATTCCACCAATCGCTTCTACCACTCAGTCGGTGTGCCGACAATGTCCGTGTCGCCTTCCGCTTCCAGAAGACGCTCGGCTTCAATCGCCGCCATGCACCCGGAACCCGCCGCCGTCACTGCCTGCCGATACTCGAAATCCTGCACGTCTCCCGCCGCAAACACCGCATATTTGCTGGTTCGGACATTGTGCTTTGTTTTGATGTAGCCGTTGTCATTCAGTTCAAGTTGATCCCCGAATAAGTCGGTATTCGGCTTGTGACCAATTGCCACAAACATACCTGACACGGCGAGTTCTCTAGTCGTGCCGTCGATTATGTTTCGCAAGGTCAAGCCCGTCACCCGCTTTGCTTCGGGATCATGCACGCGCTCGACGGCGACATTTGTGATGAATTCGATTTTTGGATTACGCTGAGCGCGTTCCAACATAATTTTTGAGGCTCGGAATTGGTCGCGTCGGTGCAAAATGTAAACTCGCGAACAATGATTCGTGAGATAAACGGCTTCTTCCATTGCCGTGTCTCCGCCTCCGACAACGGCGACTTCTTTTCCTTTGAAGAAAAATCCGTCACAGGTCGCACAGGCGGAAATTCCCGCCCCACCGAGTCCGCCCTCCCACACCGGGGCTTCCTCCGGCAAACCAATCCATTTCGCACTGGCTCCCGTTGCAACAATCAACGCCTTCGCCCGAAACTCTCTTTCGTCCACCCACACACCATAAGGGCGGGAGGAAAGATCAACTTTCGTGGCGAGGTCTTCTACCATTTCCACCCCGAAGCGCACTGCTTGCCGCCGCATGATCTGCATCAACTCGGGACCCTGAATTCCATGCTCGAAACCGGGATAATTCTCCACTTCGGTGGTGATTGTCAATTGTCCGCCCGCTCCAAGCAGTTCCTGTCCACGCCCCACTCCCCCATCAATCATCAGGGGCTGCAAATTGGCGCGTGCCGCGTAAATCGCCGCCGTATAGCCTGCGGGTCCCGAACCAATAATAATAAGTTTATGCTCTGTCAAATCGATCCCTCTTTAATTACCTAATTTCCCTTTTTTGATACGATTAGTTTACCCTGAATGTCTCGCTTCCCTGTGTTGCCCCTTTTGCAGGAAGTGTGCTTGCACTGTTCTTGCACGATTTCCGGGTAAGATAAAAGAATATGGATGCGATTGCACTTTACAATCTGGAACGCTGGAATACTCTTGCCCGTGAAGACGCGCTTTTCACACGTCCTGCGCTCGATCTCACCCCGGAAACCGCACGAGAAGCGATTGACCCGCAAAATCTGCTCGGTGCGGTAAGCGGGAAGTCGGTTTTGTTACTGGCGGGAGGCGGGGGACAACAATCCGCCGCGTTTGCCTTGCTTGGCGCGAATGTCACCGTTTTCGATCTTTCCGACGCGCAACTGGGTCGCGAAAAGGTTGTCGCCGATCATTATTCCGTCATTATTGAGACTGTTGGGGGCGATATGCGCGATCTATCGGGGTTGCCCGCTTCTCACTTCGATATCGTTTATCATCCCTATTCGCTCAGTCTCGTACCTGACGCACAGGTGGTCTTTGCTGAGGTTGCCCGCGTCCTCAAGCCGAACGGCATTTATCATTTTACGCTTCTCAATCCGTTTATGGCGGGCATGACCTTCTCGGATTGGGACGGGGAGAGCTATCGCCTTCGCGCTCCTTATGTGCAGGGACGAACGGTTACGACACCTGACGCGAGTTGGGTTTTTCGGGAAGATCAAAAGCCGATTTCTCCTCCTCAACCGAACATCGAATACGTGCAGACACTTTCCGGTATCCTGAATGGTTTAGTCGCAAAAGGCTTCACTCTGTTTCACTTTTCGGACAACAAAGATATGTACCCTGACCTAAATGCGGAACCCGGCTCCTGGGATCATTTCGTGGCTTATGCCCCTCCCTGGTTGAGTTTCTGGCTAAGATTCACGGGGTAAACCTTTACAACCGTACTGTTCTAATTTCATAAATTGCTAATCGCCATTGATCACATTCTTCTTTCAAGGAAACGTTATGACCCCCGCAGAATCCATTCAAGCCCTCGCGCAACACGTCAAGGAAACCGTTTTGCCGCATCTCGGTGCGTGGCGCTATGGCAAAGTGACCGGAATCGCCAATAGCGGCGACGCTACTTTTCGTATTGATGAGCTCGCGGAGGAAGCCGTCGAAAACTTCATCGTCGAGCATCAAATCAATGTCGCTTACTACTCGGAAGACAAAGGCTTGATTTATCCCGAACACGCGAAAAACCCGGACGGTATCCTGATCATTGATCCGATTGACGGAACACGCGGAGCCATCGCCGGGTTTGAGGCGTGTGTGGTTTCCGTGGCGTGGGCGGACTACTCTCCCAATCCACGCTTCAAGGATGTCCATTACGCCGCGATTACCGAAATTAAGGGCGATACAACGCTGACGGCAGTTCGGGGCGAAGGCGTCAAAATTACGAAAGATAATGGCGAAACTTCGGAAGCCTCACTTCGGACAGGAACGGAAATCGCTTCGGCGGCAACTTCCTTCGGCACGGTCGGTGCGCCCCTCTCTCCACTTTTCGCGGTGATGAGCGATCTGGTTTCTCCAACAACGGTAAGGGGCGGCTTTTTTGTTCTGAACTCAAGTGCCTTTGAGTTGACGCGGATTGTGACTGGACAACTTGCCGCCGTCATTGATGTTCGCACCCGACTTTTGCGTGACAAGCCCGAAACTCGCGATGCGTTTCTCGACTATGGAGGGGGTCGGCTTCTCTCGCTTTACGGCTACGATGTTGCTGCCGCCGCAATGATTGCCCTTGAAGCCGGAGCTACCGTCACCGATGCGTGGGGCGTTTCCCTATCGGAGTGGGAATTGCTCGATACAACAGAGGGAAATTTCGGCTCTTTGCTTGCCGCCTCCAACGCGGAACTTCATGCAAAACTTCTCACGGAAACAAACGCGGCGTTCGCATGAAACGCGATTTTCGATATTTAATTTTTTTGTGCCGTTAACTGCTCGCTTCCATTCGTACTCGGAAGCAACCTAACACACTAAGTTAGTCTTTTTCTGTCAGTCTTTTTTGACACGCCCTGTGCGCGGTACTTCACAGTGACCGCGCCCCAGAGAGGAATTCCGCCTGTGATCCCCCCACTTAGACCCATGCTCTCTCGACGTTTGATGATTTCCGCACTGTCTACCTTTGCTGTTCTGTCGCTCTTCGGGTGCGGAAGAACCGAACCCGAAGCCACTCCCCCCGGTGGCGCAACCACTCCGGGTAAAAAAGCCGAAGCCGTTTCCGGTGCCTTCAAGGTCGCGCTCGTCACTCCCGGTTCCGTCTCTGATGGCGGATGGAACGCCTCCGCCCTTGCCGCGCTTAACCAGATCAAAGGCGAACTCGGTGCGGAAACTCAGAACGTAGAAGCGAAAGACGCTTCTACGCAAGAGGAAAATCTGCGCTCTTATGCCTCGAAAGGCTACAATATCGTCTTTGCACACGGCGGCGAATTCGAGGCAGTCGCCCTTAAAATCGAAAAAGATTTCCCGAAGACGCTGTTCGTCATCCCCTCCGGGCGCACGATTGGCACGAATACAACTCCGGTCGTTCTTAATCTCAAAGAGGGGGCTTACCTCGCGGGAATGTTAGCGGCAGGCATGAGCAAAACCGGAAAGATCGCTTCGGTGGGAGCCACGAAATCTGCGGTGGTGGAAGAGGTATTTAAGGCTTACGAAGAAGGTGCGAAGGCTTACAAGCCAACGATTGAAGTGATTCCTACCGCCTACACAAATGATTGGGAAGACGTGGGCAAGGCGCAACAGCAAACAATGGCGTTGCTATCGAATGGTGCCGATGTGATCTTGCAGGATTTGGATCAGGGCGCAAAAGGCGTTTTCCAGGCGGTTGACGAAACCAGCAAACCCGACAAGCCCGTATTCGCAATTGGCACGAACAGTGATCAGAACGCACTCTCAAAAAACATTCTTGCGTCCGCTACGATTGATATTACGAAAGCCTATGTTCCTATTGCAAAACAAGTCAAGGAAGGAACTTTCAAGCCTAACGATACCCCTTATGGCATGAAGTCCGGCGTTATCGGATTTGTGTTCAACCCTGCCGCTTCCGCTCCGCTCTCCGCAGACCTCAAAGCGAAAATCGACGAGGCGACGAAGAAGATTATTGACGGAACGCTTTTCCCGGCAAATTCCCCCGCAAAGGCGAAACCCTGATGCCCGGTGCGAGTGCGGACAATCTGCCGTCAGAGAGTGAGAGCAAGTCTATCCAGGTCCAGATGCGCGGGATTGTTAAGCGTTTCGGCGAAAACCTGGCGTTGAACGAAGTGGATTTCACGGTGAGAGCCGGAGAAATCCATGCTTTGCTCGGCGAAAACGGAGCGGGCAAGTCCACTTTGATGCACATCTTGAGTGGATTGCTCACCTCCGACTCCGGCGAAATCACCTTGCGGGGAGAGACGGCTTCGCTCGTCTCTCCTGCGGCGGCGCGAAAAGCAGGGGTAGCGATGGTACATCAGCATTTCACGCTGGTTCCGGCTTTCACCGTCGCCGAAAACCTCGCGCTGGACATTCCCGCGTCTCGTCTCGGCATTTATTCTTCTTTCAGAGCCGCCCGTCCCTCCTTTGACCGTGCCGAAAAATTAGGCTGGCATCTCCCTGCCAGTACCCCCGTTTCCGAACTCCCCGTTGGAGTGCAACAGCGAATCGAGATCATCAAAGCCCTTTCTACGGATGCAAAAGTCCTGATCTTCGATGAGCCAACTGCTGTTCTCTCAGGTGAAGAAATCAAGGAACTGTTTTCGGTCTTCCGACAACTCAGGGAGGAAGGTTGTGCGGTGATTCTGATCGCGCACAAACTTTCGGAGATTCTCGCGGTTGCCGATACGGTGACGGTTTTGCGGCGTGGGCAAGGGGTGGCATCCGCCCCTGTTTCCGATGTGACTGCTCAAACGCTGGCGCAGTGGATGGTGGGAGAGAATACGCTCACTTCGCTCTCTGAAAAGCGTTTTCCTGATACTCGTTCCCGTGAATCCTCTTCCGAAAAGTCCCCTGCCCTCTCCGTCGAAAACGTTTCCCTCTCTGGAGATCGCGGCGAAACTGTCTTAAAGAGCCTCTCCTTTGCAGTTTCTTCCAGCGAGATTTACGGAATTGGCGGCGTGGACGGCAACGGACAAACTGAACTCGCCGAACTTCTTGTCGGTCTTCGCAAAACTACAAAAGGTTCACTTCTCTGGAAGAATGGCACGTTCACTCCCGGTCATTCCCCTAAAATCGGTTACATTCCTCAAGATCGAAGGCGCGTCGGTCTTGCGACCTCAATGAGCATTGAAGACAATCTTCTCTTTGATGCGGTTGATGAACCCGGCTTTCGTTGGAAGGGATTGCTGAAACGAAAATCTCTTCGTCAACTGGCGCAAGTTTTGATCAAAAAATTTGATATTCGGGTTCAATCTTCCCGACTGACCACCGCTTCTCTCTCCGGTGGAAATCAACAAAAAATTGTGGTTGCTCGTGTCTTTCGCACTCAACCGGAACTTATTGTTGCGATGAATCCCACTCGCGGTCTTGACATTGGGGCGACTCGCTTTGTTCACGAACAACTACTGGAAGCACGGCTTCGCGGGGCGGCAATTGTTCTCATCTCCACTGACCTTGACGAACTGTCTTTTCTCTCCGACAAAACCGCAATCTTGAGCGGCGGCGCGTTGACCTCTTATCGAAGCGAAGATACCTCCTCTACCGATCTCGGTTTGCTTCTCGGTGGCTCTAGAGAGAAGGCGAGTCTGCGCCCGTGAGCCAAGAAGCCCCTTTTTTGGAAGAAAAACAGTCTCACAAATCTCGCGCTTTTTTCCTAACTTTACTCAAAATTACAGGAGCGGGTATCGGCATGATTGCCCTTCTCGCAGTCACGTTTCTTCTGCTTGGAGTGTCCCCCAGAGTCGGGCTTTCCGCCCTGTGGGTCGGTGCTTTCGGCGATGCGGACGGTCATCTTTACCCCCTTTCGGAAACGCTGGTCAAAACGACTCCTCTTCTACTCACAGGTTTAGGGGTGGTGGTCGCATGGCGGGGCGGAATGTTCAGCGTGGGAGCGGAAGGACAACTCATCGTCGGAGCAACGGCGGGGGCGGCGGTAGGTTTATGGGGTTCGCACCTTCCCGGTTTCCTGATTACGCTTCTGGTTTTATCTGCAGGAGCGGGGGCGGGGGCGGCATGGGGCTATCTCGCGGGTTGGCTTCGGGTGCGCCGAAATGTACAGGAAGTCATTTCGACGATCATGCTGAATTATATTGCCCTCAGCCTTTTAGGGGCATTGGTTGAAGGTCCCCTTCAAGAGAAAACGCACCGGGTTTCCCAGTCGAACCCACTTCCAAATTCCGCCTTATTGCCCCACCTTTTCCCCAGAACCTGGACAAATGAGATTCAAACGCGCCTTCACTCAGGCATCCTGATTGCGGTTTTTGCGGCGTTTGTGGTGATGATTTATCTTTTCTATACGGCAGGTGGATTTAAGTTGCGGGTCGTCGGTCAGAATCCGGAAGCGGCACGAGCGGCACGTTATGAAGTAGATGCGTTGCGCCTTAGGGCGATGTTGTTTTCCGGTGCGTTGTGCGGGTTGGCGGGCGCAACGGAACTGCTCGGAATCACAGGGCGGCTCTACAAAGATTTTTCACCGGGCTGGGGCTATACTGCAATTCCTGTGGCACTCTTAGGGGGGCTGCACCCACTCGGCACATTGCTTTCCGCGCTTTTCTTCGGAGCATTAACGGCGGGAACCGGACATCTTTCTCGCTTTTCCAACGTCTCCTCGGTACTCGTCAACGTGATTCAGGCGGTTGCCGTGCTTGCTTTTGTCGGGATTCGTGCCTTCCGTAACCGACAGTCCGGGGGAGAATAAACACACAATGGATATTCTAATCAGTATTCTCATGGTGGCAACTCCCCTTCTGCTGGCGGCACTCGGTGAAGCAATTGTTCAGAAATCCGGCATCATCAACGTCGG
>JACMPS010000195.1 GCA_014377395.1 Chthonomonadaceae bacterium | reverse complement strand
TCCTCTTTGCGCCTCTGCGTATTTGCGTGAGATTTCCCCGTATTTGCGTTTTCCTAACACCTGTTTCCTATCACTTACCCCCTCTCCCGGCATGAGTTAGAGGAGAGGAGCAGAAAAATTCCCCTGATTTTTTTGCTCCAACTCAACGAAGTGAGCGATCACGGCTCTTGTGCGTTCCTCGACACCCACAAACGAAATGCCGACAATAGCGGTTCCGTCCTTCAACACGCGACGACTACGAACCTCGGCGGAAATCTCAAGCGGAAAAAGACGAGAGGCTGTTTCGCCCACAAGGGTGAGATGCCCCTTTCTTTGAGGAAGACACACCTCGAATTGCAACCGTAGATCGTCAGGCAACCCCTCGGCGGGTTCGATCAAACACATTCCTCCGGTGCTGATGTCAATCGCTTGCGTCGTGTGTACCCGATCCTTAATCATCCCCTGAGCGCAGTAATGCACCACTAAATTGCAAACGGCGCGGATACTCTGACGCCGAAAAACGGTGTGCATCGGTGCGGAAAACCTGAGTCCCACTTCACGGGCTTCACAGGAGAGAATTTCCACTTGAGTGAAGCGCAACAGCCCCTGCGAGATCAGCATCAGATGCACTTCTTGCCCTTCGATAAACCGTTCGTTCTCATCAAGAGATTGCTGAAGACACAACTTTGCGGAAAGGCGATCTATGTCCACCAAAGCCCCGTAATGCGTAATTTTCTCTTTTCCGATACCCGCCAGACTTCGCTCCGCCATACTCTTACCCCACTTTCCCGGATCAATATCGGAAAATCTTCCCTTAATCTTGAGTGAAGGTCAAAAGACCGCAAAGAAAATGAACTTCTCTGCCGATAATAAAGGCTGATCTTTTTTCTCGTCGTCTCTGAAATCATCACTTTATCATGTCTAAAAAAATCCTGTTGCTGTGTGCAGCTTGCGCTCTCGGTTTGCAACTTCTCTCTCTGGCTCTTCTCGGCGCAGGGCGATTTCCGGTTGCGCTTACTGCCGGGTTACTTCTGTTCGCTGTGGTAGCAACCGTTTTGCTGACCCTCTACGCACAAAGTGAGATTGGGGCGCGAACAAAGGAAACTCTCACGCTTCGGGACGCCCTGAACACTTCGCAAATAGAGGCGAATTCTCGTGAAAATGACTTTCTAAAAACAATCGAAGAGGGACAGAGCGAGATGAAACTCCTTCTCGAAAACGTGGAGAACAGTGAAGCGGACGTGCTGGTAGCGATGAATGAACTGCATGGATTTGCAAAAACGTTGGAAGAGATGAGACATGTTCAGGTAGAGCGAGACACCCACAAACAGGCGGCGTATCTGGCGCGTTCAGATCGAAAAGAGTTGTCGAATTATGTGGCGGCACTCGCTGAGGACTTAGTGCATCAGGTCACGACGGCACTGGAAGAAGCGGGAACCGCTGTCGAAGAGGCGCATCGGGTCTTTGGCAAAGTGGCGGGTGAAGCGGGGGAAATGGCAATTTTCACCAAAGAAAGCGTTCAGCGTCACCGCTCCGAAACGCTCGATGTAATCGCACTGCAAACGACGGAAGCAACACGAAGTTTTGTCACGCAAATGGCGACAATGGGAACGAAACTGAGCGAAACGGCGGAACAACTCAAACAGGTCAAGTCGGTTTCCAAAGACCTGAGTTCTCTTCTGGAAGAGATACAGGGCGTGGCTAATCAGACCGAACTTCTTGCGCTCAACGCTTCGATTGAGGCGGCACGAGCGGGGCAAGCAGGGCGCGGGTTTGCAGTGGTAGCTACGGAAATACGTAAACTTTCCGAGCGATCCCGGATTGCTGCAGGGCGAATGTATGATCTTACTCGCGTCTTAAATCGGGAGGGAGGACAGATCAGCGAACGGCTTAACCAGATTGCGGAGTCGAGCCTGAACGAAAGTCATCACGCCGAAATCGATCTTGCCGGACTTCTCAATCGTGTCGGCGATTTGAGCGAAGAAGGTAAACGCGCCCTCGAACAGATCGCACTACGAAACCAGAAGATGAGTGAAGAGATCGGCGGTGTTGCTCAAGTTTTTGCCTACCACGAGATGCTCTCCGAGCGGTTGAGCCACATTGCGGAGCCGTTACGTGATCTCCAACAGAGGCTCAATGCCGAAGAAAACATCGGAGTTTATCGGGTCGCCTAGCCTGTCATTACTCTTGCCCGCCAAAAACCGTCTGATGAATAGAGGAACAAAAGCCCCTGCACCGCATTGGTGCAAGGGCTTTCCTTTTTTACGAAACAAAGATTAAGAGAACATTTTTTTTGCGAGGTCGGCAAGCATATCCGGGTCAATCTCAGGTGCACCGAGCTGAGGTTCATCCTCGAAATCAGGGGCGGGGAAACCTTCGGGCATTCCCTTCTCGACAACAAGTTCAGAGCCATCGTCTGGATGATGTCCTGTCCAGATTTTAGCGACTTCCTGAAAGTCGTCCTGGCTATAGGTATAGAGGGTACGATGCAAGCCCATATCCATAAATTCTTTGGCTTCCGGGTATTTTTCATTTTCGATTTTAGGGATCGGGAGAAGTTTCGTAATCGGCACATTGGAGAGTTTTTCAATCGCTTTCGCATAAGCAACGACATGCAATCCACCACGAACGAGCAGGTAGCCGACGGTTCTTTTAGCAACAGGATCATCTACCATGTCGTAAACGCGAAGTTTATTGGCACGCGCCCCGCACTCAAGGAAGAAGTTATGAAGCAGATCGAGTTGCAGGTTTCCGCTGGAAAAAACGTTGGCTCCCGTCCAGGGATTGCCCATACTGTCACCGACAACGGCGGTTTGCCCCGTTGCGATAAAGTGATAGGTATTGCGGGCATCTCTTCCGTTTTCCAGCCGGGTAGCGGTATTATCATCACTTCGATTTGTTGTCCCGGTCAGCAACGCATTGATCGTGTAGGAGACGAGTTCGATATGTCCGTATTCTTCCCCGGCGATGGAAGCAATCAGATCATAAAAAGGGCGGACTTTGTTGCGTCCTCTAAAATTGAAGGACTGCATCGTGTAGTTCATCAGCGTGGACATTTCGCCGAATTTGCCACCCATTAATTCCTGCACGGCGGCGGCGGAATTTGGGGACGGGTTTGCCGGCATTTTCAGATCGATGCCGAGGCGGTCTACTTTGTAAATCAAGATATATCTCCTTGCGCGTATCACAGGGCACGAAAACCCCGCAATTTTTCCTGCGGGCAAAAAGAGATACGACCTGCTCACGGAATTGTTGCACCTGTTCCAGAGTGAGTTTCACCAGGGATTTGACAGGCAAAACTCGATGATTCTAAGCGGATTTAAGTCCGATTCCCCTATATTTAGAAGAAATCTGCTCTTCCTCATGACGCGGAATGTCAGTGAAGACGTTACAAAGGGGGCTTCTTAACACAAATTTAATACAAAGACTTTCTGGGGAGTGTCTAGTTTATAGCGGGTAAGCATTCACCGAGGGTTTTGCAGTAGTCTGGAAACTCTTTTCGGTGGAGTTGGC
>JACMPS010000194.1 GCA_014377395.1 Chthonomonadaceae bacterium | reverse complement strand
GACTGACGAATTGCTGACTCACCTTGCTGAGTCCCGCCTTAACCTCGCCGCTGTTTAGTTTTATTGTCAACGGTCTGAAGACCGCCGCTAAGCACCTTCGGTGAAGGCGTCCTACCGGACGCGATTTGGGGAGGAACGGGATCGCTTTATTGGTTGTTTCTCTTCTCAGGATGATTAAAACAAACTCAGAACTAAATTGCCCCGAAAACCGTTTAAGTTTTCGGGGCAATCTTTTTGTAAGAATAATCTTCACAAGTGAAAAGAGCGTCAGAGTACGGAGCCAAGAGAATTCAAGTCCGGCAACACTTCCAGAGACGAAGAACTTGCGCTCTGATTTTCCTGTCGAATCTGCTCAAAAACCTCTTTGCGGTGAACCGTCACCGTGCGCGGCGCACGAATACCGAGCCGCACCTGCTCGCCCCTGACCTCTAAAACCGTAATTTCAATATCGTTCCCCACCATAATGCTCTGATCGGGTTTACGAGTGAGTACCAGCATGGAATTTGCCCTCCGTGGCGTGACCATCTTATGCGATTGTCATTTCGATAGCATGAATTTCGATAGCATCAAAAGAAGCCTGAAATTAGAACCGTGACACCAAACGATGCCTTGATTCGAAACCTCCGTGTTTCGAGAGAAACAATGATTAATCTCTTTATCGGCATCTTCACACCGAATCTTTAGATTATTTTTTGTTAAGCGGCTTTTGCACGAGAAACACTGACGGCTTCCATGCGAACGCTCTTTGCCCGCGCCATTTCGTCCACGATTCGGTGGCGCGTCGTGTACTCGGTTTCCTGCACGATTACCTGTTTCGCATTGCGGGTCGCCACATTGACGATCAGCGGAGCCAGCAAATTTGCGGTCATCTCCTGCGGGTTTTTTGGTGGCACGGTTACAATCACAAAGACAAGGGTGGGAATCTCATCCGAGAGTTTGAGTTGTTGCGTGTCCGAGTCCGAGAGCGTTGCCACGTAGTCCGGGCGGAATTGCCAGGGTTCCGTAATCGGAAACGCAAGTGCGGGGGTATCCAGCGATTGCAACCAGCGCAGAGTGCCGGTTCCCTCCTGTGCAATGATCGTGTACCGAGTGTTTTTCTCGAAACCAATCATGCCTTCGGGAAAAGTGATCACCAGATCGGTTTCTACTTCCACCGTTCCGAAACGTAGGGTGGAAACGGTGATCGTCTCCAGTTCCTCCGGCGTTTGAGGGCAGGTTGCCGTCGGGTTCGACAGCAGGTCGGGGGTGCGATTGTCCAATGTCAGCGCCATATTACTCTTTCTCGCTCAGATGAGGTATTCCCATGAAAAACAGGGATTAACTGATGAAGTTCAACAAACTATACTGAAAGACTTTTGCTGTGGTTTGCAGTGCCGCCTGATAGGTGGTCTGCGCGGTCTGATACTCCACCACCGCTTTCGCGGTATCCGTATCTTCTATGTCGGAAATAAACTTCGTAAAATTTAGTTTTGATTGGTCATTTCTCGATTTTGTCAGTTCAAGCCGTTGAATTTTGGCTCCCATGTCGGCACGTACTTCCGTGATCTTGCCGAGTCCCGTGTCCATGTTCGCAATGTCGGTGCGCGAAATGGTTTGCGTGTTCCCGGTTGAAAGATGATCCCGCAACGATTTCAATGAGTTAAGCAACGGCATCAGCGTTTCCTCTCCCGTCGTGTTCACTTTCATCGCCTCGTCACGCCCCACATCAATGATGAGTTTATCGTCCTGGGTAGCGACAGTTCCGCCGCTGTAGGTGTAGACGCCGCTTCCCGTGTTAACCATGGGGGCGGTTTGCGTTTGTTGCCCTGCGAAGAGGTAACGCCCCGCATACTGAGTGTTGCCAATCGCGCCGACCTGCTGAATGATGTTGTCAATCTGCGCCGCAAGCGCATCGCGAGTGTCCTGCGTGTTCGTATCGTTTGCGCCCTGCACGGCAATCGAGCGGGCGGAACGCACAAGGGTGTTGATGCTACTCAGCGAACTTTCCGTCTGTGACATAAAGCCCTTCGCCTGATCAATGTTGCGCCCGAATTGGTCAATCTCAGCGATCTGTTGCCGGTAATCGAGTGCCTGTGAAGTCCCAACCGGATCATCGGAAGGGTTATTCACCTGCTTGCCCGTGCTGAGTTGAGCGCTGACTCGCTCAAAGCGAGAATACGCCGACTGAATTCCGTAAAGCGATTCGTTGGCAACCTGAAAACTGCTTACTCGTGTCATAAAATCATTTCCTCCGTGAAATTTAAGGGTTAGGTGAGAGGGATTGCAGGATCAGTTTGTAATTTTCATCTTCTGCGTTTGCTTAGCGGATTTGCGACAGTATGTTTTCCACAGTATAGTCATCGCAGGAATAAATTCCGCGTCCCGTTCCGCCCTATATGGACAAAACTCGGACACCAAATCCGTTTCCGAAGAAATCTTGATGAACTGACCCCGCATTCCCCTAACCCCTACTCCCTCTCACCTGATCCCTAGCCCCTATCGTCCAACGCCCAAGCCGTTGATGAGTGTGTCGAGAATGCCATCCATGACGTTCACGATCTTTGCCGAAGCCTGGTAAGATTTCTGAAACTGCAACATTCGCGTCAATTCCTCGTCCAGCGAAACCCCGGAAACCGAAGCCTGTTGCGATTGTAACTGTGCCACAACTCCACCCGTGTTGCTCGCTCGATCCTGAAAGGACTTTGAGTCCGCTCCAATTCGAGATACATTCGTGTTGTAGTATTCGTTCAGCGTGTAGTTGTTCGGTTGCTTTGTATAGGACAACTGAGAGAGGGCGCGGGCATTATCCCCGTTTCCCGGTGCAAACGGGTTGCCGACAAGCGGCTTTGAGGAGGCGGCAATCAGGTTGGAATTGTTGGCGATCAGCGTTGAAACTTTGATCGAACCCGCGTCCGTTCCGGTGAAAAAGTCAATGCCCGGAGTACCCGTTAAATCCACGCCGTCTTTGTGTCGTGAGTTGACGTTAGAAACAAACTGAGTGGCGAGATCGTTTAGTTGGGTCGCGTAGGTGTCCACGAGTTGGCTTGCCTCCACCAACCCCGTCAATTCGCCGCCTTTAAGGGCGATAATCGCTCCCGTTTCGGTGATGAGCGCGGTTCCCTTTCCGTCCTTGAGCGGCGTTTTCGGCAGGGTCAGGGTGGCGGAACCCTGCACGATTCCGTAACCGCCCACGCTCACACTGATTTCCCCGGTAGGTTGCCCCGTCGTCGAATTGATGTCCGCTACGGTTTTAATATCCACCAGTTGGCTGAGGGTATCCAGTAAGGCTCCCTGTCGGTCTTGCAGGTCGTTGGGTCTTTCTCCCGCACCAATCGCCTGACTGATTTGCATGTTGAGGCTTGCAAGTTGTGTTGCAAGCGAGTTGATGTCGTCCACTTTAAGACCTATTGCCGTGTTGATTTCCGGGTTGATCTGCTTGAGTGCCGCATCTACGGTACGAAACGAGGCGGCGACATTCTGCCCCGCGTTTGTGACGGTGGCACGGGTGGCACTGCTTTCCGGGTGCGAAGCCAGATCGGAAAAGGAGTTGAAGAACTTTGTCATTTGCGAACCGATTCCCGTATCGCCGGGTTCGGTGAAGGCTTGCTCCACGCGCTTTAAGAGCGTTGCGGTTTGAGACGCGGCTCCCCCGTTGGAAAGGGAGGTTCGCACTCGATTGTCAATAAACTGATCTCGAATTCGCGTGATCGAACTGACCGTGACGCCCGTTCCGATCTGTCCAAGCCGGGGTGCGCCGTATCCCGGTACGGTGTACGGGTCTGTCGCTTGTAGGTTGACCACCTGCCGGGAATAACCGGGCGTGTTGACATTGGCGGTGTTATGCCCGACGGTATCAAGGGCGCGTTGCGAGGCGGCAAGAGCGCGGCTCCCAACCTCAATTCCAGCGAAAGTTGACATGATTTTCTCACTCCTGAGTTTGTCTTCCGAAAGCATCCATGCCTTCGGGTTTTGTTCTGGGTTTTGTTGAAGAGGGAAATTTCCCTCTTCAACAAAAAGTTTAGACGCGACTGTCTACATAAAAGGAAGGCGCGACAACCGCGTGAAAGTTCGAGCCATAGCGAGCGGGTTGCAACATCGCGCCGGTGATCAGTTCCAGGCTGAATCGAACGTATTCCTGTGCGTTCTGGAGTAACTGAACGTTACGCCCTTGCACCTCTTCCAGTCGGGTTAAGACGGACATCAAATCTTGCTTGAGTCGACTGAGCGGCTCACTTTCTCTCTCCGAAAGATGCGGCAGAAGATCGGCGAGACTCGGCAGTTCAGGCAAGTCCAGTGCTTTCGCAAGATGAGTAACCGCTTCCACGCGAATCTGTTCCTGCTGAAATTGCTGTTCAACGTAAAGGCGTTGCTCCGCTTCGAGTTGCTGAAGTTTTTCCAGATCGTTGACGATCAGTGCCTGGGTTTGCTCCTCGCACAAGGCGAGCAATCGCTTGCAGAGTTGCAGTTGCTGGTTGAGGGCGCGGCGTACAATCGAAACCTGCGTGGTGGTGGACATATTCTCTCCTGTGGGAATGGGTTAGGCAAGACGAGTTGCCTAACTCACGTTCTCTATTTCTCGGTCTAAGTCCATCTCGGAAAGTGTGGGTGGAGAAGATGGCGCAGCTACGGGGAGCGGCGGTAGCCATTTCTCCATGCGCTTGTAAAGCACTTTCGCCAGCCCGAAAGAACCGTTGTGGCTCAGGTCACGAGAAAGCGAATCGTCGAACATTTCCTGAAACTGTTTTGATTCGCGGCTACTGCCGAGAAGTTTGTTTCCGGGCGTCATGGATTTTCGCATCTCCTTGAGGAGTTGCCCGACGAATACCGCCTCGAATTCCTGCGTCGCCTTTTTCAGACGATCACGCTGCTTTAGCGCGTCGGTGGTTGCATCCTTAGAGACGGGACGCGCCATCAAATTATTCAGTGAGACATCGCCGGGCATTATTGAATCTCCAGTTGGGCGTTGATCATGCCCGCTTTGTGCATGGCTTGCAGGATTGCGTTAAGGTCACGGGGGGTCACACCGAGCTTGTTCAACGTGTTCACCAGTTGCTCTACCGTTTGTGTGGCGGGGATAGGTGCGAAGTTCGCTTTTTTCTCGGTGACTTCGGTGCTTTTCTGCTCCAGAATTTGTCCCGGATTGTTGTTGAAAGGCACAGGCGGCAAGATCACGGGCGTGTTTTCGATGCGAATACTGATCGCTCCATGCGAGACCGCTCCGGGTGAAAGCCGCACATTTCCGCCTACCACAATCGTACCGGTGCGCTCATTGATCACGATACGTGCCTGAGTGTCGGGCGTTACAGGTATCCCTTCGATCTTGGCGATAAAGGAAGGTAATTTCCCATGAAACCGGGCGGGAACGTTCACGGCGACGGAGGCAGGATCAGTGGCGGTTGCCTCGTAGCCGTACTTGTTCAGTGCCTCGGCGATACGGCTAGCCGTTGTGAAATCGGGTTCGCGCAGGGTCAGTTGCACCCGCTCGCCTTCGAGAAGCAGGGTGGTCGGGACCTCCTGTTCGACGGTGGCTCCGCCGGGGATCCGCCCGACATTGGTGAAGTTTTTCTGGATGCTTGAGCCGCCCGAACCGAAGTTAAAGCCGCCAATCGTCAAGGCTCCCTGGGCAACCGCGTAAATTTCTCCGTCCGCTGCCGTCAAGACCGCTTGAGAAAGCACGCCCCCCTGCAACGATTTGGCATCGGCAGAGGAAGCCACAAGGACATCGATCCGTGAACCCGTTTTAGCGAAAGCGGGCAGATCGGCGTAAACCTGAACAACCGCCACGTTTTTGGATTGCATCTGGGAGGCTGAAATGTTAAGCGATATTCCCTGTTTTCGATAGATATTGATAATGCTTTGCATCGTGACAATGCTGCTCTGGCTGTCCCCTGTGCCTTCCAACCCCGTCACCAGACCAATGCCCGTCAACTGGTTTCCCCGTATTCCCTGAATATCGGCGATGTCTTTGATTCGAGCTTGTCCTGCAAGCGGCACGGGAATTTCACGAAGAGAGACAGGCTTTGTGCTTGCCTTCGCCCCCGTAGATTTCTGAGGCTTGCGCGTTCCGTCCGGTTCTCCCGCAAGTATGGGTTCCGCCGAAGCAACGGTGGCGGGTTCCGGTTCTTCCTGAGCCGTCGCCTGTGCTATGCCGGAAAACAGAAGGAGCATTACTAAAAGTAGTTTCATAAAATCGAACAACCTTTTTACAAACGGCAGAATAGGAGTGCTAAAAAATAAACCGGAAGATGCGGGTCAGGATGCCGGGGTGTTGCGTATCGCCAATCATCCCTTTGCCCTCGTAGATCAACTCGACCTGAGCGATCAGAAAGGAGGGTACCGAGTTGTCTCCCGTGATGTCTTCGGGGCGCACAAGCCCGGAAAACCCGATCTTCTGAGTTTCCTTGTTGACCTGAATAGAGCGTATTCCCTCGATTTTAAGGATGCCGTTCGGGAGAACTTCTTTTACGATCACTGCCAGCGTCGTGGTAAAGGAACCTGTGCGCGTAGTCTGACCGGAGCCGTTTGCGTTCCGCGAATTGTTGGCGGTCAGAGCGAAATCTTTCAACAGACGAGCGAATAGCCCGGTTCCTGCAAACGCACTCACACTTTCGTTTGTGGCGGCTTTCGTTTCGGCTTGCGACTTTGCCGACGTGGACTCACTGACCGTTACCGTAAGCAGATCACCTACGTTTCTCGCTTTCACATCGGAGAGAAGCGAGTACCGAGCAGAGGCGGTAGAGCCTTTTAAGCCCGCGTTCGCTTTTTTGATCGGGAAAAGCGAGTCGGCGTACCCTGGTTTTGCCAGGATCGCGACAAAAGTAAGGGCGCACATTGCCCCGAAACGGCGCGTATAACGGCGGAAAAGGCGCACTCTGTTTTCTTGTATCAGTCCCGCTTCAAGCCCGATCATTTTTTCTCCACGAGGGGAAGAAAGCGAATGAATGGCAATCCGTCTTCTCATCACCAATTTTATTTTAATCGTTGTCATGGTTCTCTTGTCTCCGCGCCTCATAATTGACTCCGCTACTCCGCATTTCCCGGTAGGCGCACCGTGTTTCTGTCCACGATGTACACTTCCAGTTCTTTTCTTGTTTCCGGGAGATAAATTCGGATCAATGTCCCCGCGCTCCCCGCCTGTCTTGCAATTCCTGTCACCGAAACACCGACTACACCTACCGCATATTCCAAAATTACGCGATCATTGACCGCAATCAGGGGCGGCGTTTCTACGCTGATCCCGGAAATTGGGGCGTCTGCAAGAATGCGACGCTTCACCCTTTTGCCCTTTGCTTCCCGTGTGGAAGTCATCGGGCGAACAAATCCGTTCGGCAGTTCGATCACAGCGAGAGACACGTCATCGGCAGAAAGGATGTCGCCCGGTTCAAGGGTGCGTGTGGAAATCACCACGCGCATTTTCCGCTTGACCCGCAAGACCACCTCAATTGTTTGTGAGATTTTGCCGTCGGTTTTCAGTAAAACCGGGACCGTGAGCGTTCCGTTTTCGACCTTGCCACGCGGAAGACCCGTCTCAAGCATGACTGTTCCCGGTGGCAAAATGTACACGCTCGGCAACAGATCGGGGATCAGCGATACTTCCGGGGCATCGGCAATCAGGGGCTTTGTCGCTTCGATTGCCGCCGCCAGCACACGCGCTGAGGAGACTTCGTTACGAGCACGAGACACCCGGAACTGTGAGGGCGACACCAGTTCTACTTTGTTTTCGTCGAGGTGGCTCCCCCGCAGTTTGACGATAATGTCACCCCGGTTCAGGATTCGGCTATAACCGGGTAGCGGTGCAGTTCCGAGAGAAACGGCTCGGAGTTGCGCCACGAACGCCGCATCTTTCCCCCGAATGTCCGCAACTTCCGCCAGCGTAAACGCACTTCCGACCACTTCGCTCTGCGTTTTCACGGTCACGACGGCAAGTGGTTTAGTCTCGTGCTTAGCCTTTGCAGAAACAGGTTTCGGCTTTACGACTTGTGCGTCAACCCTTGTACAAAGGACAAGCAAGCTTCCCACAACAAAATAGAGAGGATGAAAAAACATCGTTGGCTCCCGGTCTCACTTCTCACGCGACGATCCTACTGATGCGTCACTCTAACGCCTCAGATTATCGCTTCAGTCCGTTTGTGGTGGCGAGCATTTCATCGGCGGCTTGAATGGATTTCGAGTTGGCATCGTAGGCACGTTGAATAATAATCATGCGAACCATTTCTTCCACGATGTCCACATTCGAGGCTTCGAGATAGCCGCCTCGGAGGGTCCCGGCTCCCTGAGTTCCCGGATTACTTGTCGCGGGCGCACCGGAAGCGGGAGTTGGAGAGAAGATATTTCCGCCATTTGCCCGCAAACCCGAAGGATTGATAAAAGTGGAGAGTTGCACGGTTCCAACCGAAGTGGCGTTCTGTTGCCCGATCACTTTAACGATGACCTGACCTTCGTTCGAGATGTTCACGGTATCGGCGTTTGGGGGAATGGTGATTTCGGGTTGCATCGCGTAGCCTTCGGCGGTGACGAGTTTTCCGGTTCCGTCCACGCGAAACGAGCCGTCACGGGTGTAGCCCGTGCTACCGTCCGGCAGTTGCACCTGAAAATAGCCCTGTCCCTGAATTGCCATGTCGGTCCCGTTCCCTGCAACGAGGGTGCCTTGACTCTGGATAGGAACGGTTGCCGCGACGGAAACGCCGAGACCGACACGAGTCCCTGTAGGAAGTTGGGAGTTGGGTCCGCTTTGCCCGCCCGCCTCACGCATTGTCTGGTAGACCATGTCGGTGAAGTCGGCGCGACTGCGCTTAAAGCCTGTGGTGGAGACGTTCGCAAGGTTGTGCGAGACGACATCGAGGTTGAACTGCTGTGCGGTAAGACCCGTTGCAGAGGTGAAGAGAGAACGTAGCATAATTTTTGTTGTCCTGGTCCAAAAACCCCGTCAATCGTTCGGGGGTCTGTTGTCTGAGGACGGCTTCTCGAAACCTTTAGAAATGATCGAAAGGATTTCAAGTCCAGCCGTCGAAACCGACTTACTTTTCACTTTAGTCTTGAATTGTTAAAAAGAACCTTCACAATTCGGCGGAATAAATTCGCCGGGGGCGGCTTCGCCGTTCCGAGTTCATCTAATTGCGGACAAAAACAGAGTTTCTAAACCCTTTTAGACCTTGCCCACTTCCGTTGCCGCCTGTCGAAGCAGTTCATCCTGAGTGGCTACTGCCTTCTGAGACATCTCGAAAGAGCGCGAAGTCGTGAGAAGCCGCACCATTCCCAGCACGATATTCATGTTGGATTGCTCAAGTGTTCCGGGGCGAACCACCGGGTTTGCGGCGGTTCTGATCGCGTTCGGGTTTGATGCCTCGAACAGATTGTCTCCCGCTTTTAAGAGAAATCGGGTATCCGCTTCGGCGATCCCAAGTTTGCCGACAATCTGCCTGTTTGCGAGGAGATTGCCCCGCCCGTCAATCGCAACTTCGGTGGCTTTTCCGACGTTGATCGGTTGCCCGCTCTCGCCCAGAATTGCCTTTCCCGAATCGGTGGTCAGGTTGCCTTGACCGTCTATCTGAAAGTTTCCGGCACGAGTGTAACGCACTCCCTGCGCGGTTTGTACCGCGAAAAACTGATTATCTCCGAGGCTTGCATCGAGCATTCGCCCGGTCTGTGCAAGCGGGCCCTGTTGCCAGTCGGTGTAGGTTCCGCTCAAGCGCACGCCCATTCCCAATTCTCCGATTTCGGGTCCGTTGCCCTGTCCGTCCTGAAGGCGGTTCAAGACCATTCCCTGCACGGCGGAGAAGGTATCATTCTCCTGTTTATAGCCGACGGTGGTTGCATTAGCGATGTTATTGGCAAGTGTTTCCTGCATCGCCTGATTGGAAATCATTCCAGAGGCGGCGGCGTAAAGACCTCGTTCCAAATGGTTAGCCTCTCTCTCAGCAAAATTTTTAGCAAAATCACTCTCAGTCGGTTTGAGCGAGTTCACGCCCGGTAAGCGCGACAAGGGAATTATTGGAGAAAAAACCGGTATTCCTCAGGGGTTAAGTCAGACTATTTTTACGCCATGAGTTTTTCGGGTTTGCCCTTGAGAACAGGTCGCGACTCACCGACAATAACAAATACGCCACATGGAGGGGGCGTCACAAATGATGACAAAAGCAGAGCGAGTCAGGATGGCAATCGCGTCTTGCGGGATGTGTTTCGAGTCGGTTGGGAAAGATATGTGGACGAAAAACGAACGGATCGAAGAACTCTGGTTCGAGGTCGAAGATAAGATAGACAATATCGAGTCGGCGGAAAAGACGGGTTCTGATGAAGATGTGCGCGATTATCTCCACAATGTGCTGGCACTGGTCACGCGCATCGAGCAGGAAATGATCGCTGAACCTGAAAAATGCTGACAACTGATACTTCAGTGTCAATAAAATGTTAAATAGGTGATTTATTTTTGATGATAAGGAAGGAATTTCATTCGGAAACCCCGTAATAGTCTGTGACGATTCCTTCTGTCGGGTTACATGACATCCTGTTTTTCGGGGGTCGCCCGTCCTTTCTCCTCGGTTTTCGCCTCCGGTGGGTGCGAAATCTGTTTTTGCTTTGCCCGTGTC
>JACMPS010000193.1 GCA_014377395.1 Chthonomonadaceae bacterium | reverse complement strand
ATCTTGCCGGAGCGACAAACCAACGTGAGTCTTCCCGGAACCGGATTGGGCGGCGGAACCGCTCCCTTTTCACCAGGTGGCGCGGGTGGTGGTGCGACTCCCTAGTCTTAGAGGTGACTTTTCGCTTTTGCGAAAGTCCTAAACCTGCATCAAACGCGCCCGACCCTTTGCAGTGTCGGGCGCGTTCTTGTCCGTAATGAGAATAGAGGGAAAGTTATTTCCTGAAATCTTTTTGACGCTCGACCCATTTACCAGAAAGGTAACGCACTGTGTTTCGCTTTTTAACCGCCGGAGAATCGCATGGTCCCTCACTTGCAGCGATCCTCGAAGGGCTACCCGCCAACCTCTTGCTCGATTTCGATGAGATCAATTTTCAGTTGAAACGAAGGCAGGGCGGTTATGGACGAGGCGCACGTCAGCAGATCGAAACCGACAAAATCGAGGTGATTTCCGGAATACGCTTTGGGCGCACCATGGGGGGGCCTGTCACTCTTCTCGTCAAAAACCGTGATCACGAAAACTGGTTGGATCGAATGTCGGTGACGCCCATCGAACAGGAAACCGCACCGATCACGCAACCTCGTCCCGGTCACGCGGACTTTCCGGGAATGTTGAAATATCACACCGAAGATTTACGCCCGATTCTGGAACGATCTTCCGCACGGAACACGGCGGCACTCGTGGCGGCGGCAGGAATCTGTCGGCATTTGCTGAAAGTGGCGGGCATCGAAGTGATTTCCCACGTCGTGATGATCGGAAACGAATGGGCGAAATTTGCCGGGACGGTGAATTATCGGGAGGTGGCAAAACTCGCCGAAGCCTCCCCTGTGCGCTGTGCCGATCCCGACGCCGAGGCGCGAATGGTTTCCGCCATTGATGTCTGTATGACGGAGGGAACACGCGACACGCTCGGAGGCATTTTCGAGGTTGTCGTCCTGGGTTGTCCGCCGGGACTGGGAAGTTTCGTTCACTGGGACAGAAAACTCGATGCTCGCCTCGCAGGAGCCTTGATGTCGATTCAAGCGATCAAGGGCGTAGAGGTCGGGCTTGGTTTTGGCGTGGCGGAAATTCCCGGCTCTAAAGTCCATGACGAACTTTTTTTCAATGCGGGAGACGGTTTTACACGCGGTACCAACAACGCAGGCGGTATTGAGGGCGGCATGACAAACGGCGAACCGATCGTGGTTCGTGCCGCCATGAAGCCGATTTCGACGCTTCCCACCGCACTCGCAACAGTGGACATCAAAACGCATCAGCCCGTCAAAGCCCATTTCGAGCGGGCGGACGTTTGCGCGGTTCCGGCGGCGGGCATTGTCGGGGAGGCAATGGTGGTACTTGCGCTGACCGAGGTGGTTCTGGACAAATTCGGGGGGGACAGTATCGAGGAGTTCGGGCGGAATGTCGGGGGGTACATGGCGGAGGTGCGTGAGCGCGGATTTACACGGGTTCACGATTGATGCCCTATGCCGAAAGCGAATCTTGTTTTGATCGGGTTTATGGGAACCGGAAAAACCCGAATCGGAAAAATTTGTGCGAGGGAGTTAGGGTTTGCATTTCGTGATTCGGACACTTTAATCGAACGTAAGATCGGGCGTCGTGTCTCCGACATTTTCCGTGAGAGGGGCGAAACGGCATTTCGTGCCATCGAGCGTGAGATGATCGCGGAACTGGCACAGGGAACAGAACAGGTAATTTCGACAGGTGGCGGCGTCGCTCTATCCGACGCAAATGTCGAGGTGTTGCGTGAGACCGGAACGGTTCTCTGGCTTTCCGCTTCTCCCGAAGTTTTGTTGTCGCGGGTCGGCGGCAAAAACGCTTATAAGCGCCCCTTACTCGCCTCCGCCCCCGATCCGCTCCAGAAAATCCGTGAAATGCTCATTGAGCGAGAACCCTATTATCGAGACGCCGCCGACTTCAATGTTCTCTCCGAAAACCGCCGCCCTGGAGACATTGCGGAACAGATTATTCGTCGCTTTTTAGAGTCCTGAAGAGGCAAAATCACAAGATCGAAGTGCAAAGTCACCATGAGCCAACTATCCATTTTGCCTGTTCGATTAGCCGAGCGTGAATACGACATTGGTATCGGAGATCATCTGCTGACAAATGGTGTAGCAGTTGAGCATCTTCTTTCTCTGCGACAAAGTGAACCCATTGTATTTGTGACTCATCCGGCTCTGCTTTTGCGCTATGTCACGCCACTCGTCACAAGTTTGGAAAAAGAGGGGGTTCGGTGTCACACGCTCGTTTACCCTCCCGGCGAACATCGCAAAACACTTGCGGGAATGATGAAAATTTATTCGGGTTTTGCACAGGCGGGCGTGGATCGTAAAGGGCTGGTCGTTGTCGTAGGCGGCGGAGTACTGGGCGATATGGTCGGGTTTGCCGCCGCCACCTTTATGCGAGGGGTGCGATTCGTGCAAATTCCGACAACATTGCTGGCTCAGGTAGATGCGAGTGTCGGGGGGAAAACCGCCGTAGACCTGCCCGAAGGCAAAAATCTGGTGGGTGCGTTTTATCAGCCGAGTGCGGTTTTGATTGACCCGCAAACGCTAAACAGCCTTCCCCTGCGAGAACTGCGGAGCGGTCTCGCTGAAGTGATCAAGTATGGTATAATCTGGGACAAATCGTTTTTCGAGCGTCTCCGTTTTCTCAGGAAATCTCTGCTCAGTCGTGATACTGAGGCTCTAGGGGAGATCATTCGCGTTTGTTGCGAGATCAAAGCGGAGGTCGTGAAGCAAGACGAGACCGAGCAGAACGTTCGCGCCATTCTGAACTTTGGACATACGGTGGGTCATGCCATCGAAGCCGCAACGCACTACAAAGTCTACAAACACGGAGAAGCCATCGCTATCGGAATGGTTTCGGAAGCCCTGATCGGTGAGAAATTAGGGATCACCCCGATGACAGTTACCGCAGAAATCGAAGCGGCTCTTTCGGAGTTTGGCTTACCCACCCGCTTTCCAAAGTCTTTGCCGCAAACCGAGTTTTTCGATGCGATGATGCAAGACAAAAAAACGGTTTTCGGCGAATTCAAGTTTGTTCTTGCGGAAGAGGTCGGGCGCGTTCTCTACGGGCAAACCGTTTCACGAGAAGTGATCGAGCGGAGTTTATTCGACTAATCATGCCTTTGCAAATTCTGATCACACTCTGGCTTTTTCTGTTCGTAGGACGAGGCATCGCAGGCACTCTGCTTTTATGGACGGGTTTGATTGCGCCGGAAGTTTTGCGTGGCTTTGATGAGGGCATCCTGACCTCCGCGTACTATGTATTATTGATCGCTTCGATTGTGGTTTACGGAATTTCGCGAAGGCGAAATCGCCCTCTCACTAGTTTCAAAGCGACTTCCGAAGCGGTAACTGAGGGGAACATGAAACGGTGATCAATCAACTGGTCGGTCAACGCTACGAAGTTCTGGAAAAGGTTGGCGAAAGCCCACTTTTCACCGTCTACAAGGCGCGGGATCGCGTTGCAAATCGGGTAGTTGCAGTCAAGGCTCTGACGCCCACTGCCGCCGCCGACTCTCTTTTTCAGGAGGGGCTGAAAAGCGGGATGAACGCCGCTGCCCTGCTCGATCATCCCAGCATCACCCACTTCATGGAGTTCGGGCAGGAAGGTGAAACTCCCTACCTGATCACGGAATTTGTGCGTGGAATCAATCTTAAAGAACGGATTCGGCGGATTGCTCCATTCACGATGTCAGTAGCCGTAGATTTTGCGGTTGCGCTCGGTGAAGCGTTGCATTACGCGCACAGCCTCGGACAATTTCACGGTGATCTACGTCCTCAAAATATCGTGGTTTCCCCCGAAGGCACCCTTAAAATCACCGACTTTGGAGTGCAACGAGGGGTCTCCCGCTCTCCGCAGGCACAGCGTTCGATTGCTTTACGTTCGGCTCCCTATCACGCCCCGGAACTATCCACCACGCTCCCTGGAACCGCTTCGGGAGACCTCTACGCGGTTGGTGCTATTTTGTACGAGATGTTGACGGGTTCTCCGGTTTATTCCGGTGACACTCCCGAGTCAATCGCTGATCAACACGCTTTTTCCGATATTCCTTCCTCCCGCACGATCAATCCCGGCGTTCCCAAAGCCATTGAGGGCATTATTTGCAAGTGCCTTCAGAAGCGCACTGAGACCCGCTATCGCACCGCTGCTGAACTGCTGAACGACCTGAAAGCCGTGCGTGATGCGCTCCGTTTTGGCAAATCCCTTTCCTGGTCTCCCATTGATGTCGAAAAATATTCGCTTGCCGGAGAGAGACCTGCCGTCATGGAAAAGGTGACTTCGCGCCGTTCGGAGGCAGTGGCGGAAGTTGCCGCCTCCAGTCAAGCAATTCCTATGCCGCAACAAAACTCAAACCGACTTCGCGCACGAGACGAACGTGTTTCCATTTATCTCAAAGCCGCGATTGCGGCGGTTGTCGCTATTATTTTTGGGTGTGTGCTTGTCATGGTGGGCATTTACTCCTTTAACTGGGTCGAGCCGAAGCGGGTTCTTGCGCCTCAGTTCATTGGCAAGAGCATTGAGGACATGCGGAAACTCGCCACAACCCTCAAAGTAAAGCTCAACGAACATGGCGAATATCTGGACAAACCCCGCAATATCGTTTATCGCACCGACAAAGACCCGGGTTCTCAGTTGCGCCCCGGTTCACTTCTCAATGTCTGGTACAGCAAGGGACCCAACTATGTGGATGTCCCCTCCCTGGTTGGACTGACACAGGAAGAAGCCGAGGAAAAACTGAAGCAGATCGGGCTGAAAGTCGGTGCCGTGAAGTCGGAGAACAGCGATAAAATCGAGTTTGGACGGATTATCCGACAAAATAGCGCAAAGCGAGTTCAGCATGACTCAGACATCAACATTGTGCTGAGTGACGGCTCCGAAATTAAAACGACGGAGGTAACAACCCCTGAACCGAATCCCGATACACCCATTTTAGGTTCGCCACCTTCCAACCCTGATTCGTCCAAACCTACGGTAGAATCGACTTCTTCCGAGGAGACCCACACCTACTCAGGTCGCGTGGTGGTGCGCCCGGACAAACACGGGAGCCGACAGGTGAGAGTCGAGTACACGGATTCGATAGGAGATCACACCGTGATAGACGAATCCTACAACGAAAACGATAAAATTCCGATCTCATTTACCTATTTCGGACGCAAAATCAAGGTACGCATTTACTACGACAACGTACTCCAACAAGAGTTCAACTATCAGAAATAGCGAAGACGGAGACGCGATTTCCGTTCTAATTTTCTTTTTATCATGTCCACTACAAACGAAATTATCATTGCCCCTTCGATCCTTTCAGCGGATTTCTCTCACCTCGCGCTCTCTGCGCAGAGTGCGGAGAGTGCCGGAGCCGAATACCTACATATTGATATTATGGACGGGCATTTCGTGCCGAATTTTACGTTCGGTTACACTATGGTGAAGGCGTTGCGCCCTCACTCCTCCGCGTTTTTCGATGTCCACCTGATGATCGAAAACCCGGATCAATATCTCGGAGACTTTGCAAACGCGGGTGCGGACGGAATTACGGTGCAGGTCGAAGCGTGTCTGCATTTGCAACGCACGCTCTCCCGAATCAAGGCACTTGGCAAACGGGTAGGAGTAGCACTGAACCCGCATACGCCCCTCGATTTTCTGGAATATGTGCTGGAAGATATTGACCTGATCAACGTGATGACGGTCAATCCCGGTTTTGGAGGACAGACATTTCTGGCTTCGATGCTCCCCAAACTCACCGATGCAAAGCGCATGGCGGATCGGTCTTCACGCCCTATTTTGATCGAGATAGACGGGGGAGCCACGCTTGAGACGGTAGAGGCGGCGGTAAGAGCGGGGGCGAATGTGCTGGTGGCGGGGAGTTCCGTTTATGGCGCGAAAGAGGGCGTTACGGAAGCGGTCAGAGGATTGCGCGAAAAGGCATTGGCAACAACGCTTCACACGGCGGGGAAAGCGTAGCATGGCTTCATTCGAACTCTATTATGATGAGGAAGACGATTCGTTCGAGGTGACTTTCGCCGAGTTCGATAGCAACTTCGCTCGTACTCTCGTTCTCAACGACAACATTGTCATTCACACCGACATGGGCTTTACAACGGTGTGGGGCATTTCCTTTTACGAGTACGCGGGGCTGTTGCAGGTCAGTGAAACGCACCTCGACGGGCTACGCGCCCTTGCACCTGAGCAGTACGCCCGTGTCCAAACCCTGATCGAAAAACCGCCTGTTTCATTTTTCCTGCATCTGCTTTACCCGGACGAATACCGCGCCTTTGTCAAAACTCCTACGCTGTCTCAACTGATCAAGGGCGAGTAGGGGCGTCGCTTGCTGCGCCCGTTTGTCAATGTTGCGCCCATTTGTGATTGAGGTTTTGCTACCGGGGAATAAATTCCCCGGCTACAAAGGCGCGAAGTCCACCTTCGTGGACTGAGAAGAAAAGGGCTAAGGCTAACCCTCTCCATAATCCAATCGGGTGTTGAGGTGAAAAATGTTGGCGCGGTCTCGCCGAAACCGCACTCGATTCGGCGAACCGCACCAGGGACAATCCACCAGAACCGGATCAAACGGCTCTTCCGGTTCCGGGAGACGAATGGCTTCCGTGCAACACGCACACGCAACCTCCAGCATGGGTACAATCATAGCGACAGGGGCGGTTTGCTTGCCGGGGCTATCATTGCGCTCATGCCGAAAATGAACGAACAACCGCCCCCAGTTATCCCCGTCTTTTTCCATTCGATGATACAGGGCTTTGATGTCAGGACGATCCAGAAAGCGAATCACCGACTTTTTCAATGCCCCCGATCCTTTGCCGGGAATGATCTCCACTTCCGTTGCCCGCTTCTCGATTGCCTCTTCGATAATGCTTTGCAACGCGGTTTCGATCTTTGCCGAGTCGCTGAAAATCGGGTGCAAATCCAACTTTAATTTCATGGTGTCTGTCTTTTCTGTTCCGGCAAAAGATCAAGCCGCCTTGAAGATCGGTTCCAAGCCCTTTGCTTCCTGCAAGAGTTCGGCTTTTTCCTCGGGTGTGATCGGCGTATATCGCTCTGCAAACTCCAATGCCCACCGGAAAAGACGCAAATCTCCAGGAGGAACCGCCGCCGTAACGGGCATCGAGAGAGTGTAGCGCAAAGCAATTTCAGAGAGGCGCTTGTCTT
>JACMPS010000192.1 GCA_014377395.1 Chthonomonadaceae bacterium | reverse complement strand
CACAGGATCAAAAGGAACTTATATTCATCTCGGCGCGAAAGGCATTCACTATCGCCAGAGAGTTGCAGGTCCCTACGGTCAACCTGTTTCCGCCCGCCCCTCTCCAAAACGATCTACACCAGAGCCATCTGTTCCTTATCCCACCAGAAAATGACGCAAATCAATCTGGCTTACGAGGAAATTAAACGACTACAAAACTGGTAATATCGGAACTTAAAACCATTATGGAAAAAGACAAAAAGAAAATCGAGGGAACAAGTTACTGTCCCCTCGATTCATTTTCGTTCTCAATTGCTTATTTGTAGAGTGATTCGGCGTTGAGAATTTCCGTTGCGATCACTTTCATCGTCACACAACGGTCTCGCGCCATTTTTTGCATCCGCTTGAAGGCGTCCGGCTCATCTATCTGAGCGCGTTTCATCAGCAAGCCTTTTGCCTTCTCCACGATCTTACGGGTCTCCAGAGTTTCTTTCAGATCGCCTACCTCTTTACGCAGGGTTTGCATTTCATCGAAACGACGCAAAGCGGCAAGGACGACAGGAAGCAATTGCTCCGAGACAATCGGCTTTGTCAGATAATTGCAGGCTCCTGCGTCCATTGCCTCTTCGACAAGTGCCTTTTCACTGTAAGCCGTAATCATAATAATTGGAACCGGAAACTGTTGCATGATTTTTTCGGTGGCTTGAATCCCGTCCATTCCCGGCATATTAATGTCCATGAGAATAAAGTCGGGTCGCTTCTCAAGAGCCAGACGTACGGCACTTTCGCCTTCGGGTGCTTCCCCGACGACTTCATAGCCGCCCGAAATCAGTGCCTGACGCAAGAGCATCACAGTCATACCTTCGTCTTCGCAGATCAAAGCACGGAGGGGAGAGGTTGTTTTTGTCTCTTCCATGGGTGACGGAATTCCTTATTCGTTTCTGTTCGTTTCGCTCGAACGCTCTTATATGCCTGGAAAAAATACAAGGGATTTCAAGTAAAAAAAATCTGTTCAACTTATATTACGCTATAATTGCACGAAATCCTCTTTTTTCTGCTAAAATTTAAGGAACCCGCTCGCTTGCTTCAGCGTCCTGTACGCGACGTGACCGACGAGGGACACGCACATTTTGTTCTGAACACACTGAGGAGATTTTTCTAGACATGAAAATGACACATAACGTATTGGCTCTCGCAGGGATCGTTGCAGGATTCAGCCTGGTCGGTTGTGGCAACACCGCAGACGGTGCCGCCAAAGACGCTTCCGAAGCCGCAGACGCAACGGTGAAGACCACCAAAAAAGCGGGCGACGCCGTTGCAAAGGGTGCCGTCGAAGCAGGCAAGACAGTGGATGAGGCTACCAAGGGAACCCAGGAAGTGGTTAAAGAAGGAGCGAAAAATACCTCTGCTGCTCTTACTCTGACACCGAAGGTCAAAGCTGCAATTCTTGCCGACACGGAACTATCCGCTACCGGGAACAGCATTGATGTGGACTCCGCCGAAAACATTGTTCACCTTAAAGGCACCGTCACCAGCGCGGCACTGAAGAAAAAAGCGGAAACAGTGGCAAAGAAAGTTCTCACCGACTTGAATGCCACCGACAAGGTTTCCAACGAATTGATGGTCAGCAAAATGTAGGGTTTGCTCCTACAGGCAATGATCCATTACTTAGCTCCCTCTCTCGCCCCTTTCTTAAAATGGTCGTGTGAGGGGGTCTTTTTTTAGACTTACTGTTTTCCCGTTCGCGATTATTTTTATGAAAAAGCTGTTATCAAAATGAGCATTATGCTGAATGCCCGCCGCAAAAAAAGAGAGGATGCTCCGTCGAAAAAGACGGATTGGATCGCTCTTGCCAAAGAATTTTATGCTCGCTTCACCGAGACGGACTGTCCGACACGGGCGGCGGCTCTTGCCTTCACCGGAATTTTCTCTCTGATTCCGCTGGGTCTGGTCACGCTGGCAATTTTGGGTTTCCTCATTCCCGATCCCGTCGAAGCCATGCGCTACGTCGCGGGGTTCTTGAATCAATTGTTGCCGGGGAAGCAGGGAGCGCAAGCCGTGCAAGACATTATGAAGGAAGCGAACATTGCAGAGGCGGCACAGGGATTGATGAAGGGAAGCATCTTCGCGGCGATCTCAGGAATTTTAGTACAACTCTGGGCGGGAACCGGGCTGTTCGTGGCGGCTTCCACGCCGATGAACGCCGCCTGGGAAGTGAAGGAAACCCGCAGTTTCATCAAATTGCGATTGACCGCTCTTGGCGTATTCTTCGGAGCAGGCGTTCTTTTTCTGCTTTCACTGGTTCCCTCTGTGGGCCCGGCTTTTATCCAGCGTCTTCACATCCCTTGGCTTGGATTGCCTGAGCACATCCCTTTCTGGATGGAGTGGATTTTCTGGGCGATTGCTTTGCTGATCAATTTTGGGATGTTCGCGATGATTTACAAGGTGCTTCCTAATGAGAAAATAACCTGGAGGTCAGCGATCTTTGGAGGGGCAATTGTCTCGATTTTGTGGGAACTTTTTAAGCGGGGGTTTGCGCTTTACCTGTCGAAATTCGGTAACTTCAACAAACTCTACGGAGCCTTCGGGGGGGCGGCACTGCTTGTGACGTGGATATGGTACTCGTGTATTGTGTTGCTGGCAGGGGCGATCTTATGTAAAATGTATGAGGAACACAAGGAGGGTCGAGTAGTTGTCAAGCCGAAAGAGTGAGTTCGCAAGCAGGCTCAGGAGCGAAAATCAGTGCCCGATCCAACGTGCAATTCCGAAAGCCGCTGCCGCCGCGAGACCCCCGATAGTCACGGTTTGCAGAGCATTTTTAAGGGGAGCCAACCCTGAGATTTTCCCCTTGAAAAATCCAAATCCGAAAAGCGCAATCAGGGTAACAAAGACGGAGTAAAGCAGAGCGGTGTCAACTGTTTTGATAAGGAGGTAGGGAGAGAGTGGAATGATCCCGCCCACGATGTAGGAACCCGCTATGGTCGCCGCGCTTTTGAGGGCGCGTTTCGGGTCGGGCTTTTCCAGTCCCAACTCAAAGCGCATCATAAAATCAGTCCACGCCTCCGGGCGTTTTCGGAGTGCCTCCACAATCGGGCGGCTTTCCTCGGAGGTCAATCCGTAAGTTTCCAGCAATTCTGCAACTTCCGCCGCCTCAATGTCGGGAACCTGCTCTATTTCCCGCACCTCACGCTTTCGCTCACTGATATAATGCTCCGCATCGGATTTCGCCGCAAGATAGCCGCCTAACCCCATTGCAATCGAACCCGCCGCGATCTCCGCAAAACCCGCCGTAACAATCACTCGGGAGGCTTGCACAATTCCGGTAAGTCCGGCGGCAAGCGCAAAAGGCACTGTCAAGCCGTCCGCCATTCCAATCACGATGTCACGAATGGTATCCGAAGCCTTGAAGTGTTTTTCCTCATGGGTAGACCCAGTAATTTGTCGGGCAACGGCTTGCGTCGTCTTTACCTCCGGTTCGTGAATGGAACTCATGACGTTTCCTTCTGAGACTTTTCGGTTGGCTTTTGACTTCGGCACTTGTCCGAGCAAAACTTGACTTCGTCCCAATTTTTCTCCCACTTTTTGCGCCATGTAAAGGGCTTGCCGCAGGTCATGCAGATTTTTGTAGGAAGTTGATTTGGATTACGAAATTTGTCGGGCATAGTTGCTTTTTACCTGGGGAAAAGTGTTGAGTGTCAAGTATTGAGTGTTGAGGTGAAGATTGTTTTGGTTTGCCCCCACCCGGATCTTGACCAAT
>JACMPS010000191.1 GCA_014377395.1 Chthonomonadaceae bacterium | reverse complement strand
CGCCTGCGTGGAAAGTGACGAACGCCGTAATATGTACACGGGGATTATTGCCCTGGATGCCAACGGCGAAGCCACCGTGTCAATGCCGAAGTGGATGCAGTCTCTCAACAAAGACTTTACTTATCAACTGACGGCGATTGGCGGACCCGGACGCGATCTTTATATCGCAACGGAAATCGCAAATAATCAATTCGGGATTGCCGGAGGACGCGCGGGGATGAAGGTCTCCTGGACAGTGACCGGAGTACGTCATGACGCCTGGGCAAAAGCGTATCCCTTCACCGTTGAAAACGACAAGGGCGTGGATCGCGGCAAATACCTCGTTCCAAAACTGTATGGTCAGCCGGAGTCTAAAGGCGGTGTTATTGCTCCTCCTTCCGCTCAACCTGTACAAACACCGGCGGATATGCGCCCGGCACCTCAGTTTCAACCTACGAGATTCACCCCATTGCCTCCGGGTCCGAATGGCTCTGCAAATCCCGCACCTCGACAGGCGAATACTAAGACAGTCTCCAATCGCAAAAAATAGCGCGATGCGGATTTGGAGAAACTAAATGGAGGGGAGAGAAGCCAATCAGCTTTTCTCCCCTTTTTTTTGTGTTTGTCACCCCCTTATTTTACCAGGAACTCGTTTGTAGAACAGAGCGTCATTTTGGTGCATGCAAAGGGTCTGCAAAACAGAGAACTAAAAAAGTGCGCCGATAAGAGATGGAAAAAACGACAGATGGCAAGACTACAGGGCAAGGCATCGCCGACAGCGACTTATGCAATTCTCGCAGTGATTCTCATCATTGCGGTTTTCTTCGGGCTTGAATATATGGGTGTGATTGACGTGATTCCGAATTTTGGAAAGGTCAAAGGGGTTTAAAATTATGCGTAAGGGAAGCGAATTACTGGGGCTGAACATTGTTGCTTTCGACTCCGGTGAGCGAATTGACACAATCAAAGACATTATTTTCGATCAGGAAGCCAACGAAATTCGGGGATTTGTGGTGGATGAGGGCGGCTGGTTTCATTCGGCGCGTGTGCTTCCCCTGAATGCGGTGCGTTCGATTGGTGACGACGCCGTGATTATCGAGAGCAAAGAATCGATTATCGGGGCAAAAGATCACGCTGAAATCGGGCGAATCATGCAATCCAACAACGTTCTCAAGGGGATTAAGTTGATGACGGTAAGTGGGCGCAATCTCGGTTCGCTTCACGATGTTTTCTTCGATGAGAAGACAGGACGCGCCGAAGGATACGAGGTTTCCGGCGGCATTTTTGCGGATATGTATACGGGACGCTCGTTTGTTCCGGCTCCACAAACCATTAAAATCGGTCATGATGTTGCCTTTGTTCCTGATGAAACTGAGCAACTCATGGAAGAGCAGGTCGGTGGCTTTAAGGGAGCGGTTCAACACGCAACGGACAAAGCCGGAGAGTTGAAAGACTCTGCCTCCGAGAAGTTGGGTGAACTGAAAGACTCGGCTTCTGAAAAATTCGGTGATCTGAAAGACGCAACCTCTGAACGGTATGATGCCCTCAAAGACTCCACTTCCGAGAGATTTGATCAATTACAAAGCGGCGTGGCAATTGAGGAGACAAAGGGGTTGCGCGTTAAGGAATTTGTGCGCGGTGAGGGCGGAATGATTCTTGCCGCCCCCGGTCAGATTGTCACCGATACCGTGATCGAGCGCACCCGCGCCCAACATCGAGAGAGGGCATTGCTGGCGGCGACAGGACTTGAGACAGGTGGCGCACCCCAAAATCGTGCCGGAAGCGCGGCGCATGAAACAGGTGAGCGCATCAGTCAGGCAACCGCCGTTGCAGGAGAACGGATTGGTGAGGGATTCGAGCGGGCAAAAGAGGGAGCCGCAAACCTCTGGGACAACCTCAAGGGAAAAGTGACCGATTATCGTGAGAAGGCAGTGATCGAGGTGGAAGAAAAGCGAGTGAAGAACGCACTTGGTCGCCCGGTCACGCAAATCATCCTGGATAAACAGGACAAAATCATTCTGAACGTGGGAGAGATTATCACGCATCAGGCGATTGAACTTTCTCGACAAAATGGGGAACTCGATGTCTTACTTGACTCCGTTTACGAGGGGAACCCCGACATCGCGGAAAACGAACTGCGTGCGGATCAAAATAGAATTGCGGCTCTGAAAGATGGGCATCAACCTGTTCAGTACCTGCAAGACCCTTCGGGAGTTGTGACCTCGACAACACAGAACTGACAAAACCACTGATCCTGCTAGTGTGAAAAGAGAGGAGAAAAGCCGATTGGCTTTTCTCCTCTCCTTTGCATAAGGCTTATCTTGTCCCTTATAGATTAGGATTTCAGGAGATTGAGAGAGAATCCGGGGGATAAATTCCCCCTACTCTAAAAGCACCCCAATTACAAATTCTTGCTCAACGGTTTGCAAGATTTCTACCTGCGTGGACTCAATGCAAAAGCAACGGCGATCTCTTTGTTCGAGCGAAATCTGACAAGTGGCGTGTCCGAGTTTTGTCCAATTGGGGGGCGGCACGGGGCGCGGAATTCATTCCTGCGGTAAGTGCTTATTTCATCTTGCGCTAAGGGACAAGATAGGTTGCGTAAAGAGAGAAAATCAAATTCCTACGGCGCGACAAAGCGAAATCAGACAATGCCCGGTAGCCACGTCCCATGTAAGCCGTAGGGGACACGCACGGGCAGAAGCACACGCGCAACGGCTTTTGCCTCGAAGTTTTGCGCGTCCAGAATGTGAAACTCGCTTTTGTGGGTCGCTTTGTCGTAGCCATAGCCAACAAGCCAGCCGTCATCTTCGGCTTTCGCGCCGGGTCTCGGCACGAACACGCCTTCCCCAACCATCACTCCCTTCGGCATTCTGTGGTGGATTGATTTTCCGGTGAGCAGATCGTACTTGAGGTAGCCGTCGAAAAGAGTCCGCCCCGAAGCAATACTCGCGTAGCCGTAACGTCCTTTGCGTCCGATCTGCGCGGGGTGGATACGAGGAAACTCCGCTACAGTGTCGTCGAGCGGCTTCTCGCGCGTGGCTCCGGTTTTAGGGTTAAAACGCCATTCGTGGAGGCGCACCTGTCCCCCTTTCCCTTCGTTAGTCGGGTGTCCGCTCGTGCTGAAATTAACGTCGTCGGGGTAGGCGTCATAGCGACAGGCAACCAGCACAATCTCGTCGCCCTCTTCCCAGGCATTAAGGGTGTGGAAAACGAAACAGGGCGGAGCCTCAAACCAGCGAATTTTGTCTCCGGTCTCATGGCGCGGCAAAATACCGAACCGAGACGGAATTTCCGGCTTATAATGGAACGCCCCTTCCCCCTTTGAGAATTTTGCCATATCGAAGCGAAGCGGCAAATCCATGAAGAGCGTGTAGTTCTCCGTAATCGCGAAATCGTGCATCATGACGCCATGCGGTAGATCAATGGGAGTGGTATGCGCTACTTTGCCCTGCGGGGAGATCACGCTGTAGTGGAGATAGGGCTTTCTGCCGGGACTATAGCCGAAGCAAATCAGTTCTCCGGTTTTCGGATCAGTGCGGGGATGTGCGGTAAAGGCGTGTTTCAGTCCGCCGTCGAAATTATACGCACCCTTTGTGCTGAGATCAGGAAGACCGATTTCGTGCGGCGTACCTCCCTCCCATAACGCAAGAAATTTGCCGTTGTGCCACAAAAGTGCGATATTGGCAGCGTTCTTGAAAGTGTCCTGTCCGGCGAAAAGTTTCTTCATGTCGGGCTTTTCGGCTAACCCGGTATAGAGTGCTTTTCCCGCCGCTCGTTCTTTTTGCCAGCCTTCCGTGCGAACATAGCGGTTCAGGTACGAGGCTTTGCCGTCCCGAATCTTGATGCCGTGCAACATTCCGTCGCCGTCAAACCAGTGATACCGTCCAAGAGGCGGAAGTTGCGGATTGGGCCCGTTGCGGACAAACATTCCATTTAATTCCGGGGGCAACTTCCCGACGATTTTAAGGCTGTCCGCCGTGATTTCCTCGTAAACAGGGGCGAAATTGCCCTGCAAAAACGGATTGGCGGCGTTTGGGTTTGTCTCCTGAAGATCGAGAGGCAAGACTTCACCTTTCGCTCCGGTCACTAAAAGTGTGCCTGTGGCAACGGCGGCTTCTATCAATTCACGTCGGGTCAGTTCCATTTGTTAGCCTCTCTGTTCTATGAAACGAAGTACGCAAAAGCAGACTCGATGCACGATGTTTGTTCGTGCGTGAAGGTCAGTAACTTTGCGTGAGTGCCGCTTTTGTCTTCTCAAAGCCGGTTCTGAGGACGAGTTCGGGAGACTGCTTGTAATACTCCGCGTTGAAAAGTTCGAGCGAGAAAAACCCGTCAAAGCCATTTTCGGTGAGGGCATTTACGACAGTCTTATAGGGAGCAATCCCGTCACCGGGATAGACGCGATCCGCATCCACAATGGTTTCACGATTTATGGCGGGGTAGTCGTTGACGTGCAGAAGGGGCAGAAATTTTCCGTTGAGCAACCGGAGTGCGGCGGGGTCGCTTCCGCCTTTGTAGAGGTGGTAAACATCGGTGAGCAAAAGGGCGTTTTTGTGTCCGCTTTCAAGAGCGACATACGCCACTTCACCGAGTTTGCTCAGGGTTTTAGAGAAGCCCCACAGTTCGAGCATCGGGGCAACGTCTTGCTCGACACCTACTTCGCAGAGATCAAAATAGCGTTCGGCGATTTTTGAAAGGTCGGCATCGTAGACTTCGGTTGCGCCCATCGGAGGGGCGGCAATGTAGGTGCAACCGAGTTGTGAAACAAGTGCCATGTCCCGCCGCGCTACTTCGAGACCGTGAGCGCGTCTCTCAGGATTGTCCACGATCCACTCGGCAAACCCGATGGCGGAAACAACTTTCAGTCCCGAATCTTCGATGTGTTTGTGCAGATCGGCGAGGGAACCGCCTTCGGCAGTGTGTCGCTCGATTTCGTCTATCCAGGGTTCAATCGCCACATAACCTGCACTCGCCGCGAGGGTGACGATCTCTTTGAGGGGGAGTTTGTGTTCGCGAATCGTGGATGTGTTCAGGCAAATTTTCGGTGTATTCATAGAGAGATTTTCGACAGAGGCGAGGGAGTTTCCTGCACGGGGGAAGTGTTGAGCGTTGGGGGCAACGAAAAAATTCCAGGGAATAAATTCCCCGGCTACAAAAGCGCGAAGTCCACCTGCGTGGACTCAATGCAAAAGCAACAGCGATCACTTTCCGATTGCCAAAAACTTCTCACTCTAGTCAGAATTACGTTTTGGGTGTCCGAAGGACACGGGGCGGAACGCCTCCGAGCGCGGAATTCATT
>JACMPS010000190.1 GCA_014377395.1 Chthonomonadaceae bacterium | reverse complement strand
CCGGGCGGGTGCATGGAACTAAGTAATCGTGCAAAAGTAATGTGGTGTTTCTTGACGCCTCATGAAGGTCAAATCCGCTTCGAAAATACCTGAATACTTTTGCATGATTACTTAGGAGAGACAACCGAAGAGACGGCTCTCCGGGAAGTGCATGAAGAAACAGGTCTCACGATAGCGAGCCTTTTATTTTTTGGCGTGTTTTCCGGGGCAGGGCTTCGGTACATCTATCCCAATGGCGATAAAGTCGAGGTCGTTTCCATTGTTTACGAAACCGCTGACTTCTCCGGTGAACTTCGACTTGACGAAGACGAGAGCCTTGGACTTCGATTTTTTCCGATTTTGGAAATCGCCTTACTCCCTCTTACTTCAGCAAACAAGACGATTCTAAGTCGCTTTCTGTGAGAACCGCCCCTCTCCACAATCCGTAATCAGTTGTATGAACTCACCTAAAATTCACGCGCCACAGTTACCCAACGATCCTGCCCTGTGGCTTAACACAGGCGGAAAAGCGTTCCAACTGGAAAAGGGCGTCCTCTACCTGCTCGATTTCTGGACGTATTGTTGCATCAACTGCCTCCACATCATTCCTGACTTGAAGTATCTGGAAGAGCGATTTGCGGGGAGACCGTTTTGTGTGATCGGTGTCCACTCCGGCAAATTCGACAATGAGAAGGACAACGATAACCTGCGAAACGCGATTTTGCGCCACGATATTCGCCACCCTGTTTTACGGGACGATGATTACCGGGTCTGGCGAGATTACAGCGTTCACGCTTGGCCCACGCTGGTGCTGGTTTCGCCGGACGGGTATTTTCTCGGTGCGCTTTCTGGGGAAGGACACCGCGACGCTCTCGCCACAATGATCGAAACTTTGCTCGATACCTACGCGCAGGAAGGAACCACCCGCGAAACCCCGCCGATTTTTGCTCTGGAAGCCGACAAAGAACTCGATCCGCCCCTGTACTATCCCGGCAAAGTGTTTGCGGACGAAATAGGAGATCGCCTGTTTATCGCCGACACGCGGCACAACCGTATCGTGATGACCCGACTGGACGGCTCCGATTACAAATTGATCGGAAGCGGCGAAGTGGGACAGGATGACGGCGATTTTAAGACTGCAACCTTTCATCAGCCGCAGGGCATCGCCCTGAGTGAAGACGGAAATTCGCTTTTTGTTTGTGACTGCGAAAATCATCTCATTCGCCAAGTTGACTTGCTTGGAGAGCGAGTGGACACGGTGGCGGGAACCGGAACGCAGGGGCAAGAACGCGCTTCCGGCGGAATCGCTCTTGTGACGCCGCTCTCCTCGCCCTGGGACATCGTGTCCACTCCGGCGGGACATTATATTGCGATGGCGGGCACACATCAAATCTGGGCGTTGACCCCCGACGGCAGAGCGATTCCGGCTTACGGTTCCGGGCGCGAAGGGCGCGTAGACGGAGAAGCGGAAACCGCCGCCTTCGCGCAACCGAGCGGCATTGCTCTGGACACACTCTCCAAATCTCTGTTTGTGGCGGACAGCGAAATCAGTGCCATTCGACGGATTACACCCGGCAAAGCGGAACCCGTGAGTACGCTTGCAGGGGGCGACCTTTTTGATTTTGGTGATGTAGACGGATTTGGAGACGAGGTGCGATTACAACACCCGCTCGGAATCTGTGTTGTTGGGGAAACGGTTTATTTCACCGACACGTTCAATCACAAAATCAAAATGCTCGACCCGAAAACGGGAGAAGTCAAGACTTTTGCGGGAACGGGGAAAGCGGGATTCAGTGACGGCTCGTGGGAGACGGCGCAATTCTATGAACCCGCCGGAATCAGTCATGCAAACGGCAAACTCTATATTGCGGATACAAATAATCATTCCGTTCGTGTTCTTGACCTCTCTACGAAAGAGGTTGAAACCCTGAATCTTGCGGGGCTATGCGGAAACGGACTCTGCTTTCCACCGCGCTTTTCCAAAGGTCAGGGATAAACGGTAGGTGAGAATACTGAGGCTCTTTTCATTAAAGGGAAAGTTGCGGGAACAATCCTGAAAAGCACTGCGTAGGGTTAAATAGCGCATGTCCTCCTTTTATTGAAATTATCGTCTTCTGGCGAACCTGCTTTCCGACTTCCAAGTCTGAACGCAGGTTTTTTTCTTGCATAAGAAGAACGTCCTGACTTTGCAAGACAAAATTCGATCAAATTTAACCTCGCCTTAATCTCACCTTAACAAAAATAAGACATACTGTAAGTAGAAATTAGTAAACGATACTAGAAAGACTCTGACTCGTGTTTTGACAGAGTATGTGCGAAACAAAAAGAGGATTTGTACTTTTCATTAGAGTCGTGTGGAATTTTCACAGCAAGATTGCAGTATGCGGCGGGGGTATCCGTCTTCCACTTTTCTATTCAAGCGATTGATACCTCAAGGGAATAACATTATGATGACGCCGATACGTTCGCACTTCGACTACGAATTGAAGTCACTCCAGGAGAGTATGCTGGAGATGGCAACCTGCGCCGACACCATGCTCCGCAATGCCGTAGATGCCCTCACGACAGGCGACCCCCGGCTTGTTTCCGAAGTAATCCAGCGCGACGAAATCATTGATCGCTTCGATATAGAGATTGAGAATCGGTGTTTGATGCTCATTGCGACTCAGCAACCCGTTGCGCGTGACCTGCGCGTGATCGGAACCGCCTTGAAAGTCATCACTGACATCGAGCGTATCGGCGATTACGCCGTAGATATTGCAAAGATTGCCCGTCGTCTGAACCGTGCCCAGTCTCTCTACAGTCCTCTTGTGGACATTCCCCGTCTTGGAGAAATGGCGCGTGCCATGCTCTATAATGCGTTGCAGGCTTTCGTGCATCAGGATTTGGAATTGGTGCATAAAGTCGTCCGTGACGATGACGACGTAGACCGCCTCTATCACCAGATTCGCGATGACCTGACAGTACGTATGCTGAATGACTCAAGCCGGAGTTACCTTGCCCTCAACTTGCTTTTTGCCGCCAAATATCTGGAGCGGGTCGGCGATCACGTCGTTAATATCGCCGAGCGTGTTCACTTTATCGAAACTGGCTTTCTGCACCAACTCTCGCCAAGCCATTCTCCTCTACTCGAAAAATCCGCCTGAATTTCCAGAATAAAACCATCCACCTGTCTTGGAATAACAAAGAGACACGGAGGCACGGAGAAAGACAGGGAAAGTGTTAAGTGCTGAGTATTAAGTGTCAAGGTAAAGATTATCTTCCTTCTTCCCTAATTTCTTTCACATTGTGTCTTTTAATCTGTGGATAAAAGTCCTCTTCTTTCCCCTATTGCTTTTCTGTGCTTCCGTGTGTCTTTGTTATTCCAAGACAGGTGGGTGTTTAAACCGTTTCTCCTCTCTCTTACCTCGCGGTCTCAATCCGCTCAAAATAGTCTGGTGTTCCCTCCCCTGCCGCTCTACAGGCGGCACGATCTACCTCCAGCAAGTCGTTCCCAAAGAAGATTCGTCCGAAGTCTACCGCTCTCCCGACATCGGGCTCCCAATCCTTGCTGATGAATTTCTGCGTGGCATCCACCACGCCCCCGTCGAACAAAACCCCCAGCGTGTGATACACGTCCGCGATAATCGAATGAACATCCGGGCGATGCAATTGTCCCCGTGAATGAGGGCTACGCGCACGATATTTCTCACGCGGCAAAAGTCCAAAGAGATTTTTAACACAGGCACTCATCAGCACCCTTTCCTTCAGGATCGTGCGTTTGAGGCACCCAATCGAAATACGGCAGTCCACCTCTTCCAGAAGTGCCGGGGCGAACAGAGAGCCGAACCGATAGGGCGTTTTCGCCCGGTTCGGGTACTCCTTGAGCGGCAACGTGTCTGCATCGAAAAACCGTACTCCAAGTTCTCGCAAAGACGCCATTCCGAGTTTTTCCGCGATTTGATCGGCGGGCATTTTGTCACAGACCCCCTCCACCAGCAATAATTCCGCACCCGGATTGACGGCGCGTATTCCCTCGACAACCCGTATTAAAATATCGAGGCTAACCGTAATCGGATGAGGTTTCGGGTAGCCCCAGTTCGGCTTGAGCAAAATACGAGCGGCGGAAACAGCGGTGGGGGGTGGAACATAAACGAACTCCGAAACCGTCTGTACATTGACTTTCATTCTGTTGATTCCCATTTTTAGAGGCATTCGATTTTTCGTAATGGCGGACAGGGTACACTACTCGCACTCTTTATTGTGAAGAGACTATTTTTTGGAGCAGGAGAGTCCCTTACGTGGAGAAACTAAAGTGTCCGCACTGCGGTGCAATGAACCAGGATGTGAAGATGAGCGATCTGTGCTGGCAATGCGATTTTGCCCTTGATGCGCCGAAAGTCGAGGACGTTGATCTCGCTAAGCCCCATATGCACACGGCGGCAAACGCGGCTTCCGACCAGGTTCAACTTCAGCAAACCCCGCCGCATCAGGTGTTGCCGACGCCTCCCTCTTCGGCTTCCCGCAAAATTCCGGTCGCCGCGATTGTTGCCGTCCTGATCATTTTGCTTTTGATCGCCTTTTACTTGTTCCGCCCTAAATAGAGTGTTACGACTGGAGAGAAACCACGTCCTTCTAAAAAGAAAACGGGCTTCTCGCAAAGTCGTGAAACGCAAAACCGCTTTCGACTCGTTATAGAGGTAAGCCTTTCGCTTACCGTTTTTTTACGTGGAGGTTTGTGATGACGCCCGAACCTGTTTCGCAACATCCGTTGCCCCCGCCCTCTTCCCCTCCGAAACGGGGCTGGCTCCGTGCCGCATTGCCGCTCACGGCTCTGTTTGTGCTGGGTGGTTGCCTATTGCCCAATATGCGTGTGCAATGGCGTGAACCCGACTCGTTCGCGCAAAGCCCTGCCGCTTTCGTTCCAGCGGCTCCCCAATCCGCTACTCTCCCTGAATCGGAAACCTATGCACGGGCGGCACAGGCGGTTGGTCCCGCCGTTGTCAACATTGACACGCAGGAAAGAGTGCGTGGAATGTTCGATGACTATCCGTCAGAGGGAAATCAGCCACGCTACAACACAAGCGAAGGTTCGGGCGTGATCATTGATGCCGCAGGTTACATTCTCACCAATTCGCACGTTGTCGGACAGGCGGGAGAAGGCAAGCGTATTTCGATTACGATGCAGAATGGGAAAAAGATGCCGGGAACGATTATCGGTTCCGACGCTCTGACCGATATTGCCCTGATCAAAGTAGAGGCTCCAGGCACTCTGCCTGTTGCGAAAATGGGAACCGTAAAGGGATTGATTCCGGGACAAATGGCGGTTGCAATCGGTTCGCCGTTGGGGTTGCAGTTTACCGTGACGCATGGGGTTGTCTCTGCGCTCGGTCGCCCGGTCGGAGAGTACGAAAACCTGATCCAAACCGATTGTGCCATCAATCCCGGCAACTCCGGGGGACCGCTTGCCAACCTGCGGGGGGAAGTCATCGGGATCAACACGCTCGTGGATCGGCGTGGACAAAATATCGGGTTTGCGATTCCGATTGACAACGCGCTCCAGATTGCAAGCGTTCTCAAGCAGTACGGTAAGGTCAAGCGTCCCTGGCTCGGTGTCAGGGTGACAACAAATGAGCCGCGCCTTGTTGCGGCTTACGGGTTGCCCGATGTCACCGGAGTGGTTGTGATCAATGTTTCGCCTCGTGCTTCCGCCTCACAAACGTTACAACAAAGGGATGTCATCCTGAGCATTGACGGCAAAGCCGTTCGCACTCAGGAGGATTACCGCAGTATCGAAAAAACGTTGAAAATCGGTCAGCACGTTAAAGTTCAGATTCAGCGTGAAGATCAACGCGGCGAAGGTGAACTCACGGTTGGGGAAGCCCCTGCGTCGGGTACAATATCGCCCTGACACGTTCAGAGGCATACGCATTTCTACCGGGACTGCTGTAGGTCTCATTCTGTATTGAACTTTCGATCTCAAAGGATAATTTCATGAATTTACGTCTCAATCGTTTTGCAAAGCGGAGCGTTGTCGCTTCCTTCGCACTTACCGCGCTCGGCTTCGGGCTTCTTCCCTCAAGCACGAAAGTTGCGAAAGCCGATATTCTCGTCACCGCCGGAGCCGACAAGAAAGTCAAAATCTGGAATCCTACCGATGGCAAACTAATCAAGGAAATTGAAGCCCATGAGGGGGTTGTAACGCAGGTGGCGGTTTCCCCGGACGGCAAAACGATTGTGACTGCCGGAGCCGCCAAAAAAATCAAAATTTGGAATGCGGAAGACGGCAAACTGATCAAGGAAATTGTGGCGCACGACGGAGCCGTCACCTGTTTTAGCGTCTCTGCTGACAGCAAATTACTTGTGACCGGTGGCGACGACAAAAAAGTGAAATTCTGGGATGCCAAAACCGGGAAACTTGTGCAAACAATCGACAACGAGGAAAAACTGCTCTCCGTTGGCTCTGGCGGTAGTATGACGATTGCAAGCGGGAACGAAGGCACCGTCAAGATTTACGGCGAGGATGGCAGTCTTCAATTCCCGATTCCGACCAATCATACGGGCGGATTGAGGTCTACAGCAGGTAATCCGGTAGAACCCATGCTTTACACGGGCGGCGGTGACGGTTCGATTAAGTATTGGAGCGCGGGCAGTCAAGGAGAGTTTGACAAAAAAGCGGGCGGCTCCGTCAACGTCATGGCGGTTTCTTCCAATGGCAAACTGCTTTATTCCGGTTCCTCTGATGGCAAAGTCAATGTCTGGGACACAGATGCCTATACCTTGAAAACCACCGTAGACGCCATGCAAAAAGGCGGAATCACGGCGATGACGCTTTCCGCTGATGGCAAAACGATCTTTACGGGTGGGGCGGATAAAACCGTCAAGATTTGGAGTGCGGACGGCAAACTGATCAAGACCATTGAAAAGGCGCACGACGGCAACATCACTTATATGTTCTACCATGCCGACAAAAAGGCAACGGATACAAAAGACGTGAAGTCAGGACACAAAAAGACCGACACTAAAGAAGAACCCAAGAAAAGCGAATAACCCCATTATTCTCCTGACGCCGTGAAGGGCTTTTGCTCTTCACGGCGTCTCTGTCTCTTTTCGTTTTGATAAAATCATTCTCCTGAATGGTTCGACCCTGTTTTGCTTCACTTCTCATCATGCACCTTTTTAACCCTCAAACACTCACTCATTTCTGGAATAACCTCTCGGAAAACGCCCTCAGTAGCACGATCCAGATCACGGGCGTTGTCCTCTTTTATATGCTCGCTCGTTTTCTTACGTTTCGGGTGATTGACGGTACAATTGCCCGGATTTTTCTGCACGATAACCGAATGGGAATGCCGGAAGGACGTGTCAAGCGGTTGCAAACCTTGCAGGGCTTAATTAAAAGCGTTCTCGGCTATATCCTCGGTTTTGTCTTCGGCGTGTTTTTGTTAAGGGCGGTCGGCTTCGATATTTTGCCCGTCGTCACTACCGCGTCCGTCCTCGGTGTGGCGGTGGCACTTGGCTCTCAAAAACTTTTCAAGGACATTATTTCCGGCTTTTTTCTGATCGTGGATAATTTGTTCGGGGTAGGGGACGTGGTGACAATCGGTACGGCAACAGGCGTCGTCGAAGAAGTCGGGATGCGTGTCACCCGCCTCCGTGATGCAACAGGCAAAGAACATTTGCTGGCAAATGGAGACATCGGAACCGTAATCAATCTTTCACGTCACCCGGTGGAGGAGTTTGTCGAGATCAATGTCTCCCCAACCGCCGATCTGGAGAAAGCGATTCGAGCGATGAACGAGATGGGAATCGCTCTTCTCAAAGTGGAGGGACACACGCTTAAATCGGCACCTGCGGTTCTCGGTGTCCCCGCCTTCACTAAAGATTTGACGACGTTGCGGATTGCGGTCGTCACTGATCCCATGCACCTTGAAGTTGAGAAGATGCGGGTGCGTGAAGCCTTGCGTCTTGCGCTGATTGCCTCAGAAATCCCGCTCGGTTGATTTTGACCATGAAAGGAAACAATATGAGCAAGGAAATTGAAGTGGAAGAGCCGGAAATGTTGCCGGAATACGACTTTTCCGGCGGGGTTCGGAGGGCTTATGCATCTCGGTACGCCCAAAGCAATAACGTGGTGGTGTTGGAACCCGATGTGTTCGCCGCGTTCCCCACTTCGGAAGTCGCGAACGAAGCCTTGCGCCTCCTGATGCGAGTCGCACAACAAACCGTTTCTGGGAAGGTGTTGAGAACGTAGGCGATGCTCTCAAAGACGGCAGAATAAATTCGCCGAGGGCGGCTTCGCCATTCCGAGTTCATCCAATCGCGGACAGAAACAGAGCAGAATCGCTCAGGACTTATGTAAATTACTCCGGCAATCGCAAAGGTAAGGGCGGAACATAACCTTTTGTGTTCCGCCCCTGAGGTACCTCTAGAAAGTAAATTTCTAACCAAGCCACTCCGTTTTTTTCGCCGTGCCGTCGAAGTTTGTGGTTGTCTTAAAGAGTTCGTAAGTCCCCTCCATTGCCGCTGTCTGCGTTTTCCCTTCCAGAGTTTTGACCTGAAGAGAGGTGAGCGGAGTAAAGGCACTGACCGCTTTCAGGGCTTGTTCGAGAATGGGCAGGCTGTCAATTCCGGTGATCACCACGGAAGTCGGTAAATTCATCGAGTATTGCAAAAGTTCGATGGGTGTTGCGAGTTGCTTGTTCAGGACATGATCGAGAATGAAGTGATCCCCAAACGTTTTCATGGCGAGAACGCCGATTTTTTGTTTGACCAGTTGTGGCAAAACCTGACGCTGAAAACTGCGGAAATGAACGTCCATAATGTTGAGCGGCATCTGAACCGCGTCGAAATGAAACTTATGTTTTTCGGCAACCTCCAACATTCGTAGATGAATCAATGGGTCTTTGTGTCCGGTAAACCCGATAAAGCGTACCTTGCCCGCTTTCTTCGCATCGAGTGCGGCTTCCATCGCTCCGCCCACCCCGAAGACTCGGTCGGGGTCTTCAAAGCGCAAAATTTCATGGAACTGCAACAGATCGAGGTGATCGGTTTGGAGGCGTTCGAGCGATTGATTGATTTGCTGTGCGGCGGAGGCTTTGGTGCGCCCGTCAATTTTAGTCATCAAAAACGCTTTGTCGCGGTAGCCGTCACGCAGGGCTTTGCCCATCCTGAGTTCGCTTTGTCCCTCATTATAGTCCCAACAATTATCGAGAAAATTAACGCCCCGATCTACGGCGGTGCGAATAATCGTCAGGCTCTCCTTTTCGTCCTTTTGTGTTCCGATGTGAAACCCGCCAAGCCCGATGAGCGATACCTGCTCCCCGGTGTTGCCCAACGTTCGATAGAGCATTTCGCCCTTGCGGGTGCTTTTCGGCGTTTGCATCTCTTCTAAAACCTCTTCCGCCTCTGCCATCGAACCCTCCGTGATTGCCCCGACTATGCTTCCCAGGGCAACCCCTTTCTTCAGAAAATCTCGTCTGCTTTCTTCCATCATCTGCCTCTTTTCGTGTGCGCTTTCCTCCTTTTCGTTTATAACGGAGAAGAGAAAAGCGAAAAACTTATCCCTATCTACGCAAAAAAGCGAAAACGGATGCACGAACAAAAGGGGCGCGTTTCCCCTCTCAGAGAAACACGCCCCACCTTACTTTGTCTCGAATCCGCTATTTGAGTTGTCTGACGGTGGTAACAACCGTTTTGACCTGCGCTTCCGACAACTGAGTGCTGAAGGCAGGCATTTTCCCTTTTCCGTCATGAATGATTTTGTAGAGATTGTCTTCCGAGCCTGCATTGCCCACAAGAACCGGAGCCTTGCCGCCCTTCCCTCCGGGCCCATGACAACCACATTTCGCCTGCATGATCTCCGTGCCGGAAGCACCTGCGGCGAGAGCGCGGGGCGGGCCTCCTGAGTTTCTGCCGCCGAGATTTCCGGCTCTGCTACCGGATGTTTCGGAGGGGGCGATTGGCTCTTCGGATTTGGAACACCCGGTGGAGAACAAGACACAGAGGGAAAACGGCACCATCAGCGTTGCGGTGGTCATCGAACGGGCTTGTCGAGGCATGTTCTCTCCTGCAAAATTTTAGGGTCAATCGCTAAATTGTAACTGGTGTAATTCCTCCGTTCTCTCTTCTGGAGGCGAATTCCTCCCTCGTTTGATCGTTTTGCCTTTTATTCTTCCTTAATGGGCTTCTGATCTTTCATGGAAATGGATAAGTTCTGCCTTATGGAGTAAGGCGCGAGAAATTAACGGTCAAGACGCTGTTTGTGAACTGCGAGAAGGGTGTCGTACACAAGGCGGTTAGGCTCGAAATGATCAAAAAACCATGTGTCCGTTCCATTTGCGATTTGTGAAAGTGCCGCCGCCACTGCCGAAGAGCGGTTGATTCCTATTTCGCAATTAACGATGACGAGATCAATCTCTTGCCTGTGCGCTTCGTAAAAGTCGAGAATCCGGTGGGCATAAGACTCATCAAAAGTGTCGAAATCGGGATCGGGCAGGGGATAGTCCTCGAATCTCATCTGAAGAATCGCTTTCCGGTGAGGTGAATCAGCAAGTTTTGCAAATCTAAACTTGGGGTTTGTGATGCTAATGCTCACATAGGGACATTCACCGACAACGGTTGACGCCAATTCACGATTAAGTACCTGAAACTTCATCTCCCTCCCGACAAAAACGGTACGGGGCAACATTTTGATTTTCTCCTCTACATTATGATCGGCGTAAGTCTGTGGATCATCCTGCCTACTCGTTCACCTGAGTGAAATGGGGAATCAAGACTGTTTCGCCGTCCTGTATCGCCGAAGCGTGAGCGCAAATTCCCGGTGCCGTCCAATTCGCGGAAGTCACTGCGTCAATGGCGGGAGGGCGACCCTCAATTATACTTCTCACAAACTCATGGACGAGGTGCGGGTGAGAACCGCCATGTGCGCCGTCCGTTTCGTATTGCGTGAATTTTCGGAGGGGTTTGGGGAGACGCTGAGCATAATCGGGAATGTCTACGCGCTCGATCAAAACCGGGCGACCCGGTGAGGTTCTTTCTTCCGAGAGCGTGTAGAGTGCGGGCTTTTCGCCCCGGAATTGGTTCCACTCAAAGCCTTTTTTCGAGCCGTACACATCGAATCCTTCGACATAAGGGCGTGCGGTCTCAAACCACGAGCGGGTGACTTCCGCCGCAATCGGCGGGTTTTCCAATCGGAAAAGAGCGGCTTCAAGGCGAAACGGACTTTCTTCCGAGGTTTGCAGGTGAGGGGAAAGGACGCCGGAACCGAGGCAGTTCACCCGTGTGGCACGGGTCTCGGTGAGAGCCAGCAGGGGAGCAATCGCGTGAGTGGCGTAGTGCATCGGCGGAACCGCCTTCCAATAGTCGGGGTAGCCTTCGATGTCCTGAAAATAAGTGCCGCGTAGAAAGGTTGGATTACCTAACTCGCCCCGGTCATACAGGTCTTTAACGAACAGGTATTCGCGGGAATAAACGGCGGTTTCCATCATCATGTAGTTTTTCCCGGTGGCGCGTTGCGTCTCGATAATCCGGGCTAGTTCTTCCAGTGTTGAACCCATGCAAACCGCACTCGCACAATGCTTGCCCGCCTCCAATACTTGCAAAGTTTGTTTTGCGTGAAGCAAAAAAGGCGTCAGTAAATGCACCGCGTCAATGTCGGGCGCGGAGAGCAACGCTTGCAAGTCCGAGAAGCGACGTTGCACCCCGAATTCGTCTCCCACCCGGCGTAAACGCTCCTCGTCCGCGTCACAGATGACCACTTCCCTCACATCGGGATGACTTCTATAAATCGGAACAAATTCTGCCCCAAAGCGCACCCCGACCACTGCCACACAAATCTGATTTTCGCTCATCGTCTGCCTCCCTTCGCCGCCAACAATCACAAGCAACAAAGGACGAGTTTACCCGTTCTGTTGCTTCTTTCGGAAACAGAACGGGCAAAACGCGAGAATCAAGCAACGGTTTTCTTTGAGTAGTAGCGATAACCGAGCAAAAGCGGAATCCAGAGCGGCGAATAGGCGGCGATCCAGATCAGCAGGAAAAGCGGCAACTTCATTGCTTGCAGAAAGGCGGCTCCGGCGATTGCGGTCATCCCTCCAAACTCAGAACGGGTGCCGGGAGTAACAACGGCGGCTTTTTTCTTTGGCTTTTCGCTCAAGGTGAGCGTGACGGTGGAGAGCGACGCCATTTTACGATAGGTTTCAAGCCGTGCCTGTTTGATAGCGATGCGTGTCTTGAGATCACGCAGGTCTTCGCGGGCTTGTCGCTCCTGGCTTCTGCCTGTGTTGCGCTTTTGCAGTTGTGCTTTCAGTTCTTCTACCTCATCTGCCAGCACACGCTTGCCCGACTTTTCATCGCCGATCTGCTCGGTCAGGTCTTCGCCCGTGATGTTTTTCGACTTCACCTCACCGAGTTTCCCTACCGAAGCCAGAAACGTCTCGAACTTGTCTACCGGTATTTTCAGGATCAGCTGTGCTGTTTTCGTGCCATCATTCTCGGTGTTAAGATTTGTTTCCGCTACGTAGCCCCCCGTCTCCTTCGTCATGGTATCGACGGCATCACTGCGGGTTTCGGCGTTGTCCACCTGAACATTCAGGGTCGCTTCCCGGTGTACGTCTCGATCCGTGGAAATCAGAGTTCGGGCGGCACGAAAGCGTCCGTAGTCTGTGAGACCGGGTTCACTGCCATTACTCATTCTGGCACCATATCCCGCACGGGCACCTCTCATCATTTTTGCTGCCTCAGGAGGAATTCCATCACTATCTACGGAAGACAGTTCAGGCGAAT
>JACMPS010000189.1 GCA_014377395.1 Chthonomonadaceae bacterium | reverse complement strand
GCTCCCGCCACCTCCGGGTAAGCGGTGTCCGCCCCGGCATCGCGCAGACGGTCAGGAGTTTGACTTCGCTGAGTGAGGGCGGCTTCGTAAACGGGGGTGAGTTCGACAAGCAGGGCATCGAACTCAAACGGCGTCAAGCCCGTGAAGGCACGAAAGTGGCGGGGCTTGCGGCGAAGTTTGGAAAGAGTGATCATAACGAAAGTTTACCCTGATTACGCAAGAGATCTTAAGAAATAACTACCGATACCTACTCAGCAGGGCATTTATTCCGCCGTCATCTCTATTCCCAATGCCCATCCTTGTTGGTCGGCAGTTTGGTGTTTTCGGGGTAGATCAAATAGACCGTATTTTTCGAGCGATGCCATGCGGGAATAAAAGCCGAGCGTGGAAAGATGCGCCTTGAGCCTTCCCCTTTGTTCGGACTATAGGCAGGATCATTCAATATCATATCGCCTTCTTTTGTGAAGCCGATACAAACCATGAGATGACCGGGATCATTGTCCCGCTTTTTGCCGCATAAGAGATCGTAGGACACCGAAACCACCGGGGGAATTCCTGCCTCCACCCACGCTTCGAGTTCGGAGACATCGGAAAGGCGCGTCACATAAGCCCGAATACCGGGAAACGATCCGGCAAACGCGGTGTTGAAGGGCCAGTTTCCGGTTCCGTCGTAAACCTTATCGAAACAGGCTTTTGCGGCGTCCGGCACGGCGACATCGAGCTCCGGGCGATTGAGTTTCGACGCCCAGTAGCCCAGTGCCATCGCCGTTGAAGTGGGACTACACCAACCGTTTGCTTCAGGCCAGCCCGACTGCCACTTTCCCGTGACGGTGATTTCCTTGCCCCATACTTTTTTCAGGGACGCACGAGGTTTGACTTTGGCGCGAGTATCGGTCAACGACACACCCAGAAATTTAAGGGCAGGGAATTCGCCCTTCTCATCGGGTGACATCGTGACACTCACCACCATTTTCCAGATTGGCTTTGTCGTGACAAGCGTGTCCGTCGCCACATCCGCGTCGGCATCTTTTTGACCGTTAAGACTTGTGCGGAGTTCGCCTCCGGCAGGAGACCAGTGACCGAGCAAATAAAATTTGCTCCAGTGATCGCCGTCCCAAACTTTCGCTTTGATCTCGGCTTTCATCGTTGACTTCGCCGCCACGTTCCAGGAGACAACCGCCTCATTAGCAGACACTGGAGATATGATTTCTTCGCTCTCAAAAACTTTTGTGTCGCCGTTCAGCCCTTTTGACTCAACACCTTTGATCGCAAATTTTGTAATTGGCAGAAAGGCTCGTCCGTCACGATAGGAGGGCTTCGAGAGAGCGGCGGGTGAAAGAGGCGCAGAAAGTTCGGGAGTAGGCGGGGCAGGCAAGGAAAGAGTTTCGGAAGGCGTGTGAGGTTTCATAGGGCTATTCGTCAAGAGTGCTGAGAGCAGAAAGGGCAAAAAGATCATTTCCATTGTCTCCTAAAAGGAGAAGCCCGAAACGCGGTTGCGTTCCGGGCTATTTCTCCCTAACAAAAACAGGATTATTCCGCCGCGACAGGGGCGGAAACCGCCTCGACCACCGGCTTTTTAGCACGAGGAGCGGCAGGACGGGCGGGCTTTACCACTTTGGGTGCAGGCGCAGGTTTGGCAGGTTTGGCTGCCCGAATCGCTTTAATCTCAAGGAGAAGTTTCTCCTCCTCACGTTTGCGACGAATACGAATTTCTTTCTGGCGAATACGCAAGACTCTCTCCCTCCACAGAAACTTTTCGGTTTCAAGAATGATTTCCCCTCATTCACAACGAATATCTCTCAACAAAGAGAAGATAAAAGAGGAGATAGAGGAGTGTAAACGGTACAATATACCACTGACTCGGAACGAGTGTCAAACAAAATCCGTAATTTTCGACAATGCCCCCTTCTCAAGTCTATTGCTCCCGGAAATTTTACAAAACTTATGCGCTACAATTCACCACTTTTTCTCGGTTCACTTGTCCTCGCTATCGGTGTCTCAGCACCGTCTGTTTCTCACGCGCAAGACCCGAAAGCGTTGCTTCTGAAAATGGGACAAACCTATCGAAGTCTCAACAGTCTGGAAAGCGTTTCCACGGTTTCCTCCCGCGTGACGAAAGACAAGACGACCTTGCAGGAGGGAACCACCACCGTGATCCTCCGCTACGCTAAGCCCAACAAATTGATGCTGGACATCGCTCGTCCGCAGGGAAGTTTACGGGCTTATTCCGACGGCACCACTTTTTATGCCTACGATGTGACACACAGCCTGTATATCCGGGGAAAAGCACCTACCGATATCAAGGGGCTTCTTCCATTGTTGTATGCCAGTATGGGAGTTGTCGCGAATTTCGATCCCCTCTATTTTCTCGCCAATCCCTCCCTTCCGCCCGAATTGATCAGTCTTAAATTTGTGGGGTATCAAACCTACGAAGGTGCTCCCGTTGTGGTTGTCAGTGGCGTGATGCAACGAAAAGAGCAGGTGGTCAAAAACCCGAAAGGCGGCACGGTGCGCCTTCCCGCGATTACCGAAAATTGGACCTGGATGATTGACCGCAACACCTCTCTCTTGAAAAAATGCGAATCGACAAACACAAACGTGACACTTTTCGCCAATCAAAAACAGGGAAACACGGTCAAGCGCACTCAGATCAAAGCGATGCAGTTTTCACGTCATCGAGTCGGGAGTGCAAAGCCGAATGTGGCGGTAGCGGACAGTGTCTTTCACTTTGCGCCCCCTCCCGGTTCCTCAATGAAAGCGGATTTGTCGAAGGGAAAATAAGCATTTGATCGCAAACACGAAATCAAGTGAAGATTCAGTCGAAAGAAAAGGGGTTGCCGTTTGATTGCTATTCTCGTTTCCGCAATCCTTGCCGCCTTATTGACGATGTGGGTGACGCCCGGTGTCAAACGCTGGGCGGAAGCGCATGGAGCCGTAGACCTGCCGGAAGAACGCCGGGTCAACAAAGAGCCGAAAACACGGGCGGGCGGAATTGCCATTTTCATCGGGTTTTTTGTGGCGGCGGGGGTCACTATCGGGGTGCGTCAGTGGAAACTTCCCACTCAGGCAATCTGGACTCCCCAAGTCACCGGGGTCTTATTGGCGGTAGGATTTGCGGCAATGGTTGGCTTGATTGATGACATCAAAGACCTGAAACCACGCTGGCAAGCCCTCGGTATGGTCGTCGCCGGACTCATTTTAGTTGCGTTCGGAGTTCGCATTGAGGGCATTACCAATCCCTTTGTGCTGTCAGGGAGCAATGCTCACTCACTCGCGAACTGGCATGCCCTTTCAGGAATCGCCTCGGTCTCTCTCACCATTTTGTGGGTGTTCATCGTCACCAAGACCGTAGACGCCATTGACGGCGTAGACGGTCTGGCTTCCGGCGTCTGTGCGATTGCCGCCGCAACGCTTGCTCTTATGGCGGCTCAATTACGAACTCAAGAGGGACCCACGCTCGCTTTGCTGGCGGCGGCAATCGTAGGGGCGTGTCTTGGGTTTTTACGGCACAATTATTTTCCCTCAAAAATCATTATGGGAACAATCGGCGCATGGACGCTCGGCGTCTCTCTGGCGGCGGTCTCGATCACCGGAGCATTCAAGGTAGCGGCGGCGGTCTCGGTTCTTGTGCCTGTGATGGTGCTGGGAGTGCCAATTTTCGATTTCACCCGTGTGCTGGCTCGGCGTGTCATGGATCGTGCGCCTCTCACAAAAGCGGATCGAAGCCACCTGCATCATCGTCTCATGGATCGCGGCTGGAATCAAAAGCAGGTTGTCTGGTTTATTTACGGGGTGACGGCGGTGCTTTGCTGTGTGGCTCTGATCTTGTTTCAGAATGGTCGCCCTCTGCGTTAGAGGAAAGTGTTAAGGGTTAAGATAAAGATTTGGCGTATTTGCCACAGGAATAAATTCCGCTGTGGATGTTCCGCCCCAATTAGCTGAAACGTGGACATCAGACTTGTCAAATTTGCCCTGAACACAGATTTTTTCAACATCTTCTGAGGGGGCAGACACAAATCTCAAGGAAAAACGGACGAGCAAAATAGTATTCGTGGCATCATCGTAGGCTTATCGTTAATCACGATTTGACCGTGACAACAAAGGAAGTGTCAATGCAGATACGCAAATCAATTCAGGCGCCAGAGTGAAATGAAAAAGTGCGACAGCAGGTCATCTCTTTCTGGCAAGAGCGACGGGTCGTATTCGCTGAACCTCAGAGCGACACGTTGAAGGGAAAACGGGGAACTATCTGGGGCAACCTTACTTTCTATGATATGAGCAAACTGATGTGCACCTTGACGGTTTCCAGAACAAACTCGACTGAAATCGTTTGTATTCTGGACGTGAATACGTTTATGCAAGGCATTACAGAATGGAACAAAGCCTACTGGCAACTCGAATTGGATACACTCGAAAGTTGGCTTTTACAGGGTGACAAAAGAGAGACCGAGTGGCAAGCGTTTCTCAGGGGCGTTCGCAAAGCGGCTATACAAGGGACTTTTTCAGGAGGGCGGTCAGAGCGCAAAATGCCGCCAAAGCTTTGATGTAAAAGAGTCGCTTTGGTGGTTTCGGTGAGATAGGATTGTCTGTTTATACCCTTTTTTCCATATCAAAACACTTCTTCAATAACCTTCCAAGGATTGGGGAGGCAAAAGGAGAGTGTTGAGATGAAGATTCTCCTTTCAGGGAAATTCACTCCCCGGACTTCCTGACATCGCAGGCGGTAGGGTTTGCTTAGTTTGTAAGAAAAAGGAAAGACACCGCGAAAAATTATTGCAAAAGACAATGATTCAGCGGAAAGTTTGCTATAATCTTAAAAGGCACTCACGGCGAATTAATATTTTAAATGCTTGACTTCCTCTCCGCCCCTCGGTTGACGCGCAAAATCGTTCTCCGTACCGGACTCCCTGGTGTTTCACAAGATCGTACCGACAGACTCTCGTCCCCTCATGAAATTCATAAAAGCCCTTTTCGATCTTTTTTGAGGAAAAGGAGCAATGGGTTACAAGAGGTGAGGTCATACAACCATAACGGACGGCAAGAGGCGGAGGGGAAGGATCACTCCCTGTTTTTCTTCGCTCTCCCTCCGTACTTTTTACAGAAAGGGTTCTTTTATGAACTCCTTGCGAAAATCCCTCAGCGGAGTCGTAGCGTTTCTGTTTGCCCTTGCAATGATGCTCGGCGCACAAACTCTGCACGCACAGACAACTTATAGCGATAACGGATCACTCCTCACGACCTCACCTAAATTCCGCCGCACGGGGACAGGCAATCCTCCTACAACTCTTGGCGGCTCAGCCTCCGCGCTCTATTTTTATCACCTTTATGAATTCGATGTGACGGTAGCGACAGAAGGCGTCTGGGCGTTTCGGAGCAACTCGACAACGGGAAGTTTCGATAATTTTACGATTCTCTATCAAACGACTTTTAATCCCGCGTCGCCCCTGACAAACGTCGTGATCGCCGCCGATGACCTGAGCAATTCACTCGGTATCGCCCAAAATCGCTACTCCGGTTTCAATAAGGCACTGACGGCAGGACATTATATTTTCGTGACGACAAGCTTCTTTGATGTGACTGCGGATTCTACCCATGAAGGCGCGTTTGCAAATACGATCACGTCGCCTCCTCCCCCCGCCGCCAAGTTCAACCGCCCGGAAGCGGGTGTTCCCCCGACTACCCTCTCGGCAACGGCAACGAATGTTTCCTACGTGATCGAACGCACGGTCACGATTTCGGCGGCAAATGCCGGTTATTATCGTTACGTAGATGATGCGGTAGGTTTTGATAATTTCACAGTGGTTTACGACGGTGCCTTCAATTCGGCGAGTCCCCTGACAAACGTAATCGCTGCAAATGACGATCTGGGCGATACCGCAACCTCCGGCTTTAACAGCATTCGTTTGCGAAGCGGACACACCTACACTTTTGTGGTCACGGGTAAAACCAATACCGATTACGGAAATCAATCCGCCACGCTGACGCTTTTGCCGGGGCCGATCTTTAATCGCCCCAATGAGGGGATGCCGCCGACAACACTCTCCACAACGGGAACAGCCGTTCCTTACAAAATCTTCACTAATGGCGGCGACACCGACACATGGACACCCACAAGCGCTGAGGCAGGCCTTTACAAATTCACCAGCATCAGCACGGATTGGGACAACTTCACCGTTCTTTATGACGGAGTTTTTAATCCGGCAAGCCCTCCCACCAATGCCGTTATTGCCAATGACGATCTCAGGGGTTCCCGGATTTCAGGCTTCACCTATAATTTCATTGCAGGGCACACCTATACTTTCGTCGTAACGGGATATTCCAACATCAGTTACGGAGTCTCAACGGATACCCTCGAAAGAATCCAGCGTACCACCCTGAATGGGGACTTAAACGGGACAAGTCCCCTCTACAACCGCACCAATGAGGGCACTCCTCCTACTGCGATCAATACCTCGGAAAAGGTGAGATACCAGGTGATGAGGCTGATCGTTACGGTTCCCGGCACCTACGAAATCGTGGCGGACAGCTCTGTTTTGCCTGGAATGGATAGTTTTCTCTCCGTCTGTAGTGGCACGTTCAATCCGTTAGCCCCGTTGACGAATGTTCTGGCAGCGGCAGACGACTATGTTTACAATGATTACGCCCGTAGCGGAGGAATGCAAATCAATCTTGAAGCGGGAACCTATCTGCTTGTCGCCGCCGGGTTCAATAATGCCGCACTTGGGGCTTACGTTATGACGGTGACTGGCCCGGCATCCGTCGGTCTTTCACTGCTCCAGGAAACGGAAGTCTTAAAGGGGAACCTGACCTACTCTGCAACTCAAACTATGGGAGCGCATCTCTACACGTTCACTTTTCGCCCGACAAGCGGAAACGGAAACGATATCATCGCGACGGCAAATGTTGCCGCTACCGTCAATGGAGTTGCCGCCTACTCAGTGAACTCCAACAATGTCATCCCCGGAACGAACTACAATGTTCTCCTTTCGGGCGGCAATGTGCTGAAGTCACTGGCTAACGTAACGATTCCGCAATCGGGCGCTTCAACCTTTAACTTCACTCTGCTTCCGGGTGACATCAATCAGGACAACAGCATTGATTTCGGAGACCTGTCAACGATGCTTCAAGTTTATAACGCGCTTTTCGATGATCCTCTCTACAGCGCGGCGAGCGATCTCAACGGAGACGGCGGAATTGATTTCGGAGACCTTTCCCTGATGCTCCAGAACTATAACGCTTTCGGCAATGAGTTTCCCTGACTTGACCTTACGTATCTCCCCTTTTTCGGGGGTCTCCACTCCCCTCCTTTTTCGATCATCGAAAGGGGAGGGGAGGTTTTTGTTCGGAAAGCCACAGGGCGACTTCGGGGAGAGCGAGAACGGCGGGGTAGGAACGGGTATAATGGAAGAGAAAAGTCGGGTATTCACAGGGTAGGGTGTTGAAAGTCAGGCTTAGTTCTGATCTCAAGCCTGACAAACACATTTTTAGGGAGAAAGCATGGCGACGTTGATTTTGTTGCGGCACGGGCAGTCCATTTGGAATCTGGAAAACCGCTTTACGGGTTGGGTTGATGTGGAACTAACTGAGCAGGGCGAACGCGAGGCATTCGAGGCGGGGGAGAAGATCGCGGCGGCGGGTCTCACGCTGGAAGTCGCCTACACTTCCGTCCTGAAAAGAGCGCAAGAGACGTTACGTCTTTGTCTTGAGGGAATGGGAGTCGCGGAACTGCCCACCTACTACGATAGTGCGCTGAACGAGCGGCATTATGGTGACTTGCAGGGTTTGGACAAAGCCGAAACTGCCGCAAAATTTGGAGACGCGCAGGTAAAACTGTGGCGTCGCAGTTACGACGTACAACCTCCCAACGGCGAAAGTCTCAAGGATACCGCCGCCCGTACTCTGCCCTACTATGACTCGCATATCGTTCCTACGCTCAAAGCCGGAAAAAACGTGATCATTTCCGCGCATGGAAACAGCCTGCGTGCGATTGCAATGCGCCTTGACAAACTCGATGAGCAACAAATTCTCGAACTCAACATCGCAAACGGCGTGCCTATCGTTTATGAAATGGATGCAAACGCCGAACCCTTGAGCCGCCGCGAACTGTAACACCCTCTCTGTGCTTACAATCTGTTTTCTCGTTTTTCCTTTATTGCTATGGCAGAAAATCCCACCTACAACCCTCATTTCGTTTCGCCTGACGACCCCGAATACCGTGCCTTTCAGGGGCGGATGCGGGATCGTCGCCCCTCGCGTGGAGGCCCCAGAGCGGCAGGGGAGTTTATGGGCGGACTGGCGGAGCAATGTGTTCAGCACTGGCTTAAAAAGTTTGTGCCGTTGCAGGAAGAGCGAATTCTCACCTACGAGCAACGCAACCGACACACGGGACGCATGACGAGATTTTACCGGGAACTGGATGGCGTATGGTGCATTGACTCTGAATCGCTGTGCCTGTTCGAGATGAAGTTTACCTTTCCGGAAAATATGGAGCGTGGCGTCGGCATTTCTCAACTCAATAAAAACAGGGACTTGCTTTTTATTGATCCGAAATGGAAGTATATTCTTCGCCGAATGGTTTATATTGCCGAGGAAACTGAACGTGTGACGGTTCTGGACAACCTGCCTGCCCTCGAACCGAACGACGAAAACACGGAACTGGGTGTGATCTGGGTTCTTCCTTCCGATGTGGAAGCGGCGGCAAAAGAACTGGAAATCGAACTCCCGGAAAACTGGCTTGCGCCTGAATCACGGGAGGGGCATCTCGAAGCAGTAGACCGCCCTGAATGGGAAGCCTACCTCGAAACCACAAACGCCCTCCCCCCCGAAGATGCAGAGGGGGAGGGCGAGGTGACGGAACCCATTCTTGCCGAAATTGACCCGAACAGCCCCATGGCTCAAGCACTTAAAAAGTGGAAGCAGGACGAGTGAACCTCCAGTGAGTTGTCACTCGATTTCGGCTTTGTCTCGTCGGTCATCCGGCACACTGAGCGGCAAATTCAGCGTTGCGGAAGTGAAGAGTTCTCCATCGGGTGCAAAAGTTAATTTTACGGGAAACAAAGAAGGCACATCGCTTTTCGTAGAGGAAAGGCGAATATCAATTTTTGCTTGCCGCCATGAACGTGGGTAAAGAGAGGCGAAGCCGGAATTCAGAATTTCTTGCAAACGAGCGGGGTATTGCCCGCTCTTGAAGACTAAAGCATCAGTATCTGCATCAGAGAAAAGTTTTGTCTGAGCATTCCACCCTTGAAGGCGCAACCCGGACAGGAAATCAGCCGTTTCGTAAGCCACTTTACGTGCAATCAGGTCATTCAGTCCATAAAGTGCTCCCCCCTTGAGCGGATCGAATTGTGTTTCCAGTGTTATCTTCTGTTCGTTCGTGAGCTCATGCAATCGTGCCAGATCACCAAGTGTAGGGTTTCCCCCATGTGCGGCAATCTGTTTCGCCACTTTGTCAAGCCATTCATCCGAAATTTCGTACTGTGATTGAAGAAACCAGTCTCGCTGTCGAAAGAGCAACGTTTCCCCTTTTGTCCACCACGCCCGCTTTATGTCTCCATAGGAAAACGCCAGACGCATTTCCGAAGGTGAAGTCTGCGGAATCCCCCCTGCACCACCTACCGACAGCATCATAGGCTGAGTCCGATAGAAATCACAGAGCACAGGGCGTTTCGTTTTCTCGGCAAGTACCGCAAGACGGGTTAACAAGTCGCCTTCTTTCGCAGGGAAAATCTGTTCGAGGGTCGGCAGTTTGTCCTCCGGGATAAGGCTTTTTCCGCCATAGGGGTTCCCCTTTGGCGAGACAAGGGAAACTTCCGAAAGAGTCGTTATCGTTTCTTGAAGAAATCCTAATCTCTATGTCTTTCACGGCTGTGCCAAGATTGGGAGCAGAGAAAACAACAATCCCCTGTCATAATTTCGTTGGTCTGCCTCTGTAATCATTGGCTCAGTCGCTCAGCTCGCTTTCGTTGAGGGGGC
>JACMPS010000188.1 GCA_014377395.1 Chthonomonadaceae bacterium | reverse complement strand
AGTCGCTAGTCTGCACATCCCCTCGACACCTACCGACAAAGTTGCACGATGAGAACCAAGTGCCTCACGCAAAGCCGACAGTCGCGTTTCGCTCCCAATGGAGACGTGCGCCACCCCGAACTCTTTTGCCTGTGCCGCCAACAGTTCCGTATTATTGTTGGCGGACAAACCCACAATCTGGAATCGTCCGGGCAGACGCCGAACGATGTCCAGCGTCTGCGTTCCAATCGAACCCGTTGAACCCAACACGACAATTCGCTTCAATTTGACCCACTTCCAGCCCCATTCCGGGGGAGTTTTATCCACAGATTAACACAAATTAAAAAACAAATACAAAAGAAATTAGGGAAGAAGGAAGGAAAGTGATGAGGCTCTGTTTGTGTCCGCGATTGGATGAACTTGGAACGGCGTAGCCGCAATCGGCGAATTTATTCCGCCGACTTTGTTCCACGTCCGAATTTTGCTACGTCGAAAACGTCCCCGCATTAATTCCGTTTTTCCACTTCCGTCATCATCTCTATTTCACCCGTCTATTTCACCCGCGTTTTTTCTACTCCTTGCCTTGCGGTTTCGGCGCATTTTCTTTTAAGATTTCGACAAGACGGGCGGACTGTTCAGGCTTTAAGCGCGGGTCCGTTTTTGTGAGCAGGGTCTCAAAGGCAGTGATTTCGTTTTTCGCACCAGGATAGCCGATATTGCCGTCTTTCGCCATCACGTTTGAGTCGGCAAGCTTCTTACCCTTTTCATCGAGAAAAACATAAAACGGTAATCCCGACTTTTCGCCGCCCATCTCCTTCATCAGTTCGTTACCGCCCGGATTTTCAAGCACCTTTTTGTCGCCATTTTCCATCACATCGAGATGAACAACGACATAATTTTCTGAGATTGTCTTCTTGAAGTCCGGGATTTCCATCACTTTGTCAAGTCGTTTGCACCAGCCGCACCACGAGGCATGATAAATGACGAGAACGCTCTTTTTCTCTTTTTTCGCCTGAGACTGTGCTTTTTTCAACACGGAAGCGACAGGAAGCGGCTTTATACTCGGCGTGACCTTAGCGGGCTTTACGGTTTTCTGCGCCTGCACAGGCAGAACCGACACGCAGGAGCCTCCCAACAAAGCGAACATCAACAAAATCGTGGGTTTCATCATTTTCTTTTCTCCTGTGTTTCATGGACGGTAGGCGTGACTCGTTGCGAATCGTGATTGCTTGTTCTGCTTAATTCTCTTCCCCCTCGCCTTTTTCCTGCCCGTCTACGGCACGAAGCAAAGTTTGGGGGTTGTCCTTCTGAGAAAGCGAAATAGGGCGGAGCAACGTCTCGCCTGTCCTGTCCTCGAAAGTGGAGGGACGAAGCAAAATTTTCGCATTTGTCTCCTCTTTTGCAATCAGTTCCAGTTTAGGGAGACACTGCTGAACGGTGTCCCTTACGCGAATGTGCCAATCAGTACCTCCCTTTAGTTTCAGGAGAGAGCGCATCGCCGGTAATGCTCCGGTATCCCCGATGCGCGTTAGGGCTTGAATTACCTCTACCATGCAGTCCGTGACGAGTTCCCCACACATCTTTTCCTGAATCTTGGAGAGGTTTCCTGGCGTCATCTTAATCAGTAAGTACAAGCGTTTGCGCTGTGCGGAGGGAAGGGCTTCTGCGTTTTCGGGGGTGAGAAAAGAAAGAAGAGGAGTCAGTGTCTGGATGATTTCATAGATGAGTGCATAGTTGGCTCTTTTGTCACCGATCCATAAATCAATTAAGGGAGCAATAAAACGTACATCGTGAGTCGCCTCGATTTTGTTCAGGATTTCGCGGCGTCCTTTTTTCTTGAGGCGGTTCGGAACGACGCGGTAAGCATAATAGAGACCCCACACTGCAAGTCCAGTGAAAAGCGGAAAAGGTACGATGAAATAAGGTAACACTCGTAACCCAAACTTCGCGATGAAACCCACACTTGCCGCCCCGACCAAACCCCCGATCAATGGCGCAAACAACCAGGTAGGCACTTCTCGAAACAAGCGCCCTTTCGGGTTGATCTCCGTAACCATTGCTTCAATCTGTTGCTCCGTTAGCGGTTCGTGAGGAACCATCTCGGCTTCACGCTCAACTACAGTTTCGTGAAGGGCAAGAGGTTTCGTTGTTTCTTCAGGGACGTATTTGAGTTCTATACCTTTTCTCCTTGTCCAGAGAGACGAAACCGGAGCAGATCGGTTTCAGGAGTTGCCGGTGTCGTCGGGCTTGTCTTTGCTT
>JACMPS010000014.1 GCA_014377395.1 Chthonomonadaceae bacterium | reverse complement strand
GAACATCTCGCATATGCCGAAGCCGTAAAAATGTTTTGTCTTGGTGAAATTGGTCACGCGGCATAATCGAAAAAAGCGCATGAATTGAGATGAGGCTAGTAGTCTATCTCGGTAAAGCATCTTGGGGAAATGCAAGTAGGATGTTCGAGTTTGGTGTCCGCAGGACACGGGGCGGCACGCCTCTGAGCGCGGAATTTATTCCTGCGGCACACGATTCAAAGGCCCATGCATTCAATCGAGTTAGACTGCATAGGATAAGAAAAGCCAACAAAAAAGAATGGGATATGGACAAACAAAGGAGTAGGTTCGATGAAAGACCAAAAGCAGAAAAGTGTGTTTTTCGTGCTGGTTTTGCTGGTGATTGGTGCGGGTTGGGCAACGAGTGCGCGGGGACGTGAGGGCAAGCCGATTTCCGCCCCCGATAACGCGGGAACGGTGGCAATGGTGGATTTGAACCGGGTCTATACTCTAAGCAACTATCCGGGTGAATTCTCACAAAAGGAACTTGAACTCAGTGCCGAAGAGAAGAAACACTTTGATGCACTCATTGCCACTCGTCCCGGAATGTTAGACCTCTCTGAGTTGCAAGAGTTATTGCAGGTACTCGGTAAGGTAACGCAGACAGAAGCCGACAAGGTACGAATAGAGGCGTTGAAAACTCTTTCAGCAAAGCGAAATGAAGAGCTGGAACTTCTTCATGCAAAGCCGCAGGACGGACTGACTCCTACGGATCGGGCAATCATTGATAAGGGGACTTCTCGTCAGCGCACGTTTGAGGGGCAGTTCCTACCGACGATTCAGAACGAACTCCTCAGCCATGTCCGTACAGGGCTGGTAGCATTTCGAGAGGAACAATTCGGGAAGATCAGGGTTGAGATCAGTAAGATGGCGCGTGAAAAGGGCATTAGTCAAGTGTTTGATCGTCAATTGCTGATTTATTGCGCTACCGACCTGACGGATGAAGCCGTCAAGCGATTGACACGCAAACCGAGGTAACACGAATATGGCTTTGTCAAAAAATTATCTTCCGGCGTTGCGAGGAGAACGAGTCGCGATTCTCGAGGGGTGGAAAACTCGTCTTGAGGAAAACTTCCCGCATCTGGCCTCACCTCACCTGTCCAGGCACGGAAACGCAACGCAGGCGGGAACGGCAACCCTCGACTTTTTAATTCTCTGTGAAAAGACTCGTGTAACTGAAAAAAGAGAGCCACCTTCAGGGGACGAAATTGCCGTGCTTGCCGGGGAATGTGTCCAACTCTGGAGTGAGTTGACCTTGACTCGCCATGATCTTACGGAAATGATGATGTTGCTGAAAAGCGAGATCGTTGCGGGGTTGAAGAGGCGGGAGTGTGAACGTGAGGCACTCCTGCAAACGCATTGCCTTTTTATTGAAATGTCGGCTTTTATGACGCAACGACAGGTGAGTACCTGTGAGCAGGAGGTTAATGCCTTGCGTGAAGAATACGCCGCCTCTCACCATATCGCCAATCGTTTTCTTGCTAACTCCTCACACGAATTGCGAACTCCACTAACGGCGGTTCTCGGCTTTTCCGAGTTGTTGCTGGAGGGAACTTACGGCGATCTTACCGAAGTTCAGACTCCCATTGTGGGGCATATCGAAAATTCCGCGAAAAATCTGCTGGAGATTATCAATAATCTGCTTGACGTCCTCAATATCCGTGCGGGGAAACTCAAGTTAAAGCGGCAACCTGTTATGTTGCATGAGGTGATCACGCAGATTTGTGACATTCTCAAGCCGCTTGCCGTTCGCAAACAAGTAAGCCTGCAATGCCTTGCGGAAAACACGGGAATCGTCTCCGCCGACGAGAATATCCTGCGCCATATTTTCTATTATCTGCTTTCAAGTTCCCTCAGAGCCTCGACTTCGGGCAGTACCGTTTCAATCACGAACAAAAAATTAAAAGACACCGTTGAGATTATTGTCGAGGATTCCGCGCTTCATTTGCCGGTCGAAGCGATCAAGGAACTGCGCGAACCGTTCCCTCTAATCGAGAATTCTCCGGTTCGTGGCTATGACGGTTGGGAAGTCGGCTTGCCTCTTTCCCTTCGCTATGTCGAAATGCACAACGGACAGATCGCTATTGAGAGCAAGCCGGAAAGGGGAACCCGTTTCATTATTTCTTTGCCGATCACCTCTCCGGCTATTGTCTGAACCTCTTCAATTCCTTTTACTTCGTATGCAGTCCGCACTCGGTTTTTTGTGTTCCTGCCCACCGTCCCGAACGATCATCGCCCTCTTGTCCTGCCGCACGAGTGCAGGGAAAGCAACCGATGCTGGGGAACCCCTGATCATGCAACGGATTGTAAGGCACATCGTTCGCAAAAATGTACTCCCATACAAGCCGCTTTGTCCAGTTTGCCAGGGGATTGACTTTGACCAGCCCGAATTTATTGTCCCATTCCACGATGTCCGCTGTTGCCCGTGAAGCCGTTTGATCGCGTCGAATGGCACTGATCCACGCTTTATACCCTACAACGGCGTCCGTCAGAGGAACGAGTTTGCGGAGGCGGCAACACTCCGTCGGGTTTGAGTTGTAAATGGGTCCGCCAAGTCTCGCTTCCATTTCCGGCACTGTTTCTTTGGAACTGATGAACTCTACCGTGAGATTATATTTATCCTGAATCCTTTCGCGCAAGGCAAGCGTCTCAGGGAATTGGTACCCGGTTTCAAGATTGAAAAGGCGTACCGATTTGCCGCTCGGATCAAGTTTTGAGAGCATATCAATCAGGACGCATCCTTCCGCACCAAAGGCGGTTGCCATCGTGAGTGAGGGAGAATAGTTCTCGATAGCCCACGTTAGAATCTCTTGCGGCGACTTTGCTTCAAGGGTGAGGCTAACCGTTTTCAGTTGAGGCAGATTTGTACCGGGGTTTTTGTTCAGGCTTTCGTTCACGTTATCACGCAGGTCAGGAAAGATCATCAGTTGCCTCCGATCCGTCAATCTATCTCGGTGATTCTTGACTTGATCTATCGGATTATAGTACAATCCGGTTCTTCTCGTCAATACGAGACAGTGAGGTGAAACGTTCAGGGAATGGGGATAGGGACGAAATGACGGAGCATCGGGGGTTTATCCTGTGGTTTACAGGAATGTCGGGGGCAGGGAAGTCTACGCTAGCCTCCGCGTTGGAAGACGAGTTTAAGCGCAAGGGCTATCGGGTGGAACTGCTTGACGGCGATGAGGTCCGCACACACCTCTCAAAAGGATTGTCCTTCAGTAAGGAAGACCGCGATACAAACGTTCGGCGCATCGGGTGGGTGGCACGCACCCTGGCAAAGCATGGCGTGATTGCCATTTCCGCCGCGATCTCTCCTTATCGTGAGGTGCGTGACGAAATCCGCGCTCTGACCGAAAAAGAGGGCAGTGCCGCGTTTGTGGAGGTTTACGCCGAAGCCCCGATTGAAGCACTTGTGGCGCGTGATGTCAAAGGTTTGTACAAAAAAGCGTTAGCAGGTGAGATCGCTCATTTCACGGGTGTCTCAGACCCTTACGAGCCTCCGCTTCACCCCGATGTTGTGGCGCATACTTCGACGGAAAGCGTCGAAACCTCCGTAAAGCGAATCCTTCATTACCTGATTGAAAAGCGTCTAATTACCGAATAGCCTTCGCTGAGCCGATAATTCGTTACTGACCTCTAAGAATATTTTGGAAAAGGACTGCTCGACGTGTTTGGCGTAGCATATCTGGCTCAGGAATGAATTCCGCGCTCGGAGGCGTGCCGCCCGCGCCCAATCACAAACTCCTGCTCAACGGTCTGCAATGACATCCAATCACAAACTCCTGCTCAACGGTTCGCAGGACTTCCTTCGGACACAAGACTTGTCAGCTTTCGCTCTGAGCAAAGACGTTTCCAACACTCCAGAACCTCGTAAGGAATCCTCTGTTGTACAACTCCCGCACCTCTGATCTTCACGCACACACTACGGCTTCGGACGGCGATTTAAGCCCGACGCGCCTTGTCGAACTGGCTCACTCAATAGGTCTTACGGCACTTGCGGTCACGGATCATGATACAACCGCAGGAATTGCAGAAGCGCAGGTTGCAGGCGAACGTCTGGGCATCGAGATCGTGCCAGGAATTGAACTCAGTGCCGATATAGACCGGGGGCAGTGTCACCTACTGGGGCTGTTCATTGACCCACAAAATGCCTCTCTACAATACAGACTGCTCGACATCGTGGAGAAGCGAGAGGCAAGAAATAACCGGATTATTGCCTTAATGAACGCGGACGGCGTAGACATCACCCTTGAAGAAGCAAAGGAAGTTGCAGGAGGCGAGATCATTGCCCGTCCTCACTTTGCACGTTTGCTGATTCAGAAGGGGCGCGTTGAAACAATGGCGGAAGCCTTTGATCACTATCTGGCGCGTGGCGGGGGCTATTATGTCGAGCGGGAGCGCATTGGTCAAGCGGAAGCCATCCAACTGATTCACGGGGCGGGGGGCGTGGCGATTCTGGCGCACCCAAACAACCTTAAACTTTCGGTAGAGGAAACAGAAAAGGTGATCCTCTCTTTGCAAGAAAAAGGGTTGGATGGGATCGAGGCACGGTACAATTTGCACACCCCCTCGGACAATACTCGTTATCTCGCTCTTGCCGAGAAATACGGACTGCTGACTTCTGGCGGCTCAGATTTTCACGGTCTCAGTGTCAAGCCAATCGGTTTCCTCGATCATGTGGAAGTCTCTGCCACACCTCTCTCGGTTCTCGAAGCCTTGCGAGAAAAGCACCGAAGTAGGGGTT
>JACMPS010000187.1 GCA_014377395.1 Chthonomonadaceae bacterium | reverse complement strand
GTTCTCAACCCCGTCTTATTTTGCTCTTTCACGGGAGAGTTGACGGATCAATCTTTTTTCTCCCTCACGGACTTATTTTGTCCTTTAAGGAAGAAGATTTCAGATCATTGCAAAAGAGTCCGGGGAATCAATTCCCCGGCGACAAAAGCGCGAAGTCCACCTCCGTGGACGCAATGCAAACGCAACGACGACCCCTCTCCGATTGCCACAAACTTCTCACTCTAGTCAGAATTACGTTTTGGGTGTCCACAGGACACGGGGCGGCACGCCTCCGAGCGCGGAATTTATTCCTGCGGCAGTACGCGGTAGCAAGTTATCACTAAAGATTTTCGTTACTGGACGCTGATGAGTTCCACCTCGAAGATAAGAGTGGCGTTCGGAGGAATCGCACCGGGATAGCCTGCCTCGCCATAAGCCAGAGAGCCGGGGACGATCAGTTTGCGTTTGCCCCCTACCTTCATTGTGGAGACGCCTTCGTCCCAACCGGCGATTACTTGTCCTACACCGAGCGTAAAGGCGAAGGGAGTTCCCCGGTCACGCGAAGAGTCGAACTTCTTTCCATCGGGAAAGGTGCCGACGTAGTGAACCGTCACTTTTTGCCCTTTTTTCGGGGTGGCTCCTGTGCCCTCTGTGATTTCGACATACTCAAGCCCGGAGGCAGTTTTAATCGGTTCGTCCATTTTTTTTGTTTCTTCTTTCGGTTTTTTGATTTCGGGATTTGGATTTGCAGGATCGGGCTTAGTTTTGTCAGGATTGACCGCCACCTTCTCTTTATCCGCTCCCCGTTGTGCCAGCAAAATCGGAAGGCTCGCTTTGTCAGTGACACGCGCACAAAACGCCCATTCGCCCCCGCCGTTCAACACCTTGACGAGAAGACGATTAACGCCCTTTTCGAGATGCACGGAGAGTGTGTCGGTATCGGCAATACAGGCGCGAGTTCCGAGGAATTGATGAATTTTTTTGCCGTTGAGCCACACGATCAAATCATCATCGCTTCCTGTTTTCAGCAAAACGTCCTGTTCCGTTGGGGAAGTGATTTCAGCGTAGGCGGCGGCTCCCGCGTTTTCCATTGTACCGAGAAGCGCGTTCAGGTCAAGCGTTCCGGCGGGGTCGGCATCAGAGGTGAATTTCCAGGAGTACGCTTTATCCGCAATCATGATCGCTTTTTCGGTGTCAAGCGGCTTGTCGGTGATTCCGGTCAGCACATCGTCCCCGGAGAGGGTGTTTCTGCCGGGGACAGGTCCCAGCAATCGCCAATTCGTGAGAAACCCGCGTTTCAGGGAAACCTCAACGGTGATCCCCAGACCTTTAAGGCGAGTGACGGCTTCACGCACCTGCGCCATGTCCTGCGAACCTTCCGCTACCTCACGATAAACGGAAATCGCGGTCTCCTTGCTCTCCTCTTTATCTTCCTTGAGGAGTTTTGCGGCGATGGGTAAACTCACGCTGAAAATCTTCGTTTTTACTTCGACGTTGCCCATCGCTCCCCGTAAAAAGGGAAGAGAACTGACATCATTATATCGCCCCAGTACGTCCAGCACCACTTCACGCTCTTCGTCGGAGGCGGCATTGTTGAGGGCACTGTTATAGATTTTGGTGAGTTCCGCCGGGGTTACATCGTTTCGCTCCGGCAGAGCGGAAAGAACTCCTAACCTCAGCGCGGGGCTTTCACGGGCGGCATTCCCAAACGGATTTCCGCCTTCCATAGTTGCGACGGCGATTGCCGCCGCTCTCGCTTCCGGCTCAGGACGACGAGTCAGGGCTTCCATCAGAGGGCGTTGCAACTTTGGTTTCGCGTTGGGAATTGTGGCGAGAAGCCATTTCGTAACACCGGGATCCTCGGCATCGTTTGCAAGGGCGATTGCTTGAAGCGCAACTTCCGGGGAGGCATTTTGGAGGAGATCGAGCGGAACTTTGTCTGTCTTCGCCATGACGGTCAGGGCGGCACAGCGTTCTGCGTCCGACTCGGCGGTCTCATAAACGAATTTTGCGGAGGCGTTCAGTGTCGGTTTGTCGGCAGTGGAGAGGCGCGACATCGTGTCCAGAGAGCGCAGGTAGTGGCTACGGGCGGCTTTGCGTTCCGTTCCTTTGCCATTTGCGAGATCGTGAAGCAAATTGAGCGATTCCTGTGTGGGGATCGAAGCAAGTGCGTTGAGTGCCGCAAGGCGAACCCCCGGTTCTCGCGCGGTCGTCAGCAGTTTGACAAGGGGAAGCGCGGAAACCTCTCCTCTTGCCGCAATCGCGTCAAGAAGGGTCGCCCCGAAATCTCCGACGGCTCCGGGAAGGGCTTTCACCAGTGCAACGCCTGCCTGCGGCTCCGGGATACGAACGAGAACAGAAACGGCGGCATCGCGCACGGGCTTTTCGTTGAGCAGTTTAGAAAGAGCAGGAACCTCTTCTTTTCCTGCAACGGTGGAAAGCAACTCAAGCAGAAAGTTTCGGGTTTCGGGCGGACGTTTAGCACGGGCTTCGATCTGAGCGAGCAGAGCGGTTGCCATCGTGTGACGTGTGGTGGCATCACCGGAAGTGCTTGCCGTGTAAACGATTTTTCTGAGGGTTTGTACGGCGGCAAGATGTTGCGACATATCCGGGGCATAAATCATCGCAGAAAGCGCGGGAATGGGATAAACGCCCATTTGCGAAAGGCGGTCAAGGGCGGTAGCGCGTTGTGCCGTGTCCTGCCCTTTGAGCGAGAAGAGTAGCGAGTCCATGTCCTGTGCGTGTGCCGCAAGGGAGACGGACGCCAGCCCGATCACGGCGGTACTGACGATCAAACGGGTGAAAATCGGTGATTTCATGCCTTATTATGACCCATTGCAAACAAAAAGGGGACAGCGAAGTTCGCTCAGAAAATTTAGCCCAGAAAATTCTTGAGCATTTGCTTGCCGTGTTCTGTGAGTGCGGACTCCGGGTGAAACTGCACTCCCTCAACCGGAAATTCTCTGTGACGCACTCCCATGATCTCCCCTTCAGCGGTTTCGGCGGTGATTTCGAGGCAGTCGGGCATCGTATCACGCAGAATGACAAGGGAATGATAGCGGGTCGCGTTAAAGGGTGAGGGCAACCCGGCGAAAATGCCCCTGCCGTCGTTCTGGATCGGGGAGGTTTTGCCGTGCATAATTCGGGAGTTCCTCACCACGTCCCCCCCGAACGCCGCTCCAATCGCCTGATGTCCGAGGCACACCCCGAAGATCGGCGTTTTCTCTCCAAAGTGTTTGATCAGCGGCACACAAACGCCCGCTTCATTCGGGGTGCAGGGCCCCGGCGACAGCAAAATGCGCTCCGGTGCCATCGTTTCGATTTCATCCAGCGTGATCTTATCGTTTCGGACGACTGCGACTTCCGCGCCGAGTTCACCGAGATACTGCACAAGATTGTAGGTAAAACTATCGTAGTTATCAATGACTAAAATCATTTTTGTTTGATGAGACCCTTTCCATTGGCTCCACTTCACCCCTTGAGTTCCGGCTACACTGTCGGGCAAGGCACGTCCACCGTGCGGCGTTCGTTTGCCGACTCAATCGCCGCAAACGTCAGGGCAAGCGTATTGAGGTTGTCACGCCCGCTTGTTTCCGGCTCTACCCCTTGCTCAATACACGCTTTCCAGTGGTACAGATCAAAGTGGTGTCCCGTTGCCCCCATCGAAGGTGCCGTGATCGGTTCGCCCCAGGGTTCAGGAAGCGGCGTGAAAAAGTGCTGTTCGTGATACTGAGCGTAATCGGCATTCTGGCGAAAAAGGCGGATCGGACCCCACTCATCGCGCTGGTTCCAGATGAGAGTACCTTTGCTCCCCGTAATCGCCCATCGCCCATTCCAACCCGTATCCACTCCTGGCGTTGCAAACGAACCCGTATAATTCACCTTCACGCCCCCCGGAAACTCGATCCAAGCAACCGCACTCATATCGCCCTTTGCATTGGAGACCTTCGGGTTCCAGGTGTGCGCGGTCACGGTGAGGGCGTTTTCGCCGAGCAGATAGCGCATCATGTCGAAGTGATGAACCGCCATGTCCATCAAAAACGGATGATCCATTGTCTGACGCCAACCCGCCATTAGACCCTGAATCTGGAACTCGGCAACGATATGATCTATCTCCCCGATCACCCCTTCAAGCATCAGACGGCGCAGATGACGAGGCTGGTCCTGATACCGAAACTGTTGCGTCACCATGAGTGTGCGTCCGAGTTGCTTGGCTTCCCGCACGATTTCAACTGCCGTTTCCAACGAGTCGGAAAGTGGCTTTTCGGCGAGGATGTGCAAGCCCGCCTCCATCGCCTTCACGCTGGTAACTTTGTGAAAGGGCGCAGGGGTGCAATCTATTAGACCGTCTGCGGCGACGGTCTTTAGAGCCTCATCCAAATTGGTAAAACGATGCTCCGGGGGAACACCCGCGATCTCACCCATTTGTTGCAACGCCTGTGGATTCGGATCTACAAGTGCCACATGGGTTAACCCCTCACATTGCTTCAGTGCGTAAATCCAACTGCCGCCAAACCCACCGACCCCTGCCTGTATCACTCTCATCGGATAAAAACCTCAACCTTGTTTTTTGAGTTTTATTTTCTCTCTACCTGCATACGCTTCATTCGCCTTTTGTTCCTGCATATTCCTGCTTTTACAAGTTTTGGACTTCACAATTCGGAGAATTTGAGAGCAAACGTAGAGAGAGGCGTTGCTACTGCAAATAAGCAGTAGCGACGCTTCGTCTTTCATAGGTGAGGTTGTTTCTAAAACAATTCCGTACTTTTGATCAAAGCCATTCTACTCGGAAAAGCGAAAGGGCTGAGTGTCCGTGACCTTCTCGAATCCCTGCTTTTTCAGGATTGGCTCAGAGGTCGGCAAAGCATCTACGCAAATGTTGACAATCCCTCGACTCAGGGCTTCCTGAGTACGAGCGGCAACAATTTGAGTGAACAAACCGCGTCTTCTGAATCTTTCTCGCGTATTGCCTCCGTAAAGGGCGGCAAACTTGCTCTCTTTACAGAAGTACACACGTCCGCAGGCGGCAGGCTCTCCGTCAACATAAGCGACATAGAGGCTTATGCTGTCCGGGTGGTTTTCCAGCATAAATCCGTATTGCTCAATTTCCCTTTCACAACTCTTACCACGCACTTCTTCGATGATGCCTTGATAGCCACTTAGTCCCTCTCTGCTCGTGATGCGCCTGATGTCTGCATCGCCAATAGCGAAACGCTTCACGGATTCATCGCTTGTAACGAGAACCAGAAAGGCTTCTTTTGCACCGGCCGTGAATCCTGCCAGAACGAGGTGTTCACTCAGGCAAGGCGGAAGGTCATGTCCATACACTTTCCACTCCAGATCATAACGTTCCTCTCGACTCCGCTGGATTTCATGCTTTATCGCTCTATCTATTCCGATTTCGGAGCAAGAAGAGTAAACAATCTCGCCACTCTTCCCGTCCTCAGAAATATCCCTCACGATCTCCGTGTCCTTAGATCGAGTGACGCCGGGATAAATCACCGTCCTCCGCTCAAAGTCCAGCAAATTCAAGATTTCCGCTTGTTTTTCTGCGTTCATTTTCATCTTGCTCTTCCACGATGATTCCCTGCAATAATGATGTCGCTCGGAGCCGTCGAAACGTCCTCCGTTCCGGCAACAGTTCTTAAAAGCGAGAGCCGGAGCCACAGGGACAGAGATCGTTGCGCCCCAGTTTCTCGTGTAATTCCTTGTCGCCATGCACGATGCGCTCACCTTGCCCGACTCTCGTTTCCGAAGGGTATCCGCGTCGGCGTTTGCTCATCGGCTCCACCGAATCAAAAGCAGAGGGCGTGGTTTTCAGGCTCGTCCTCTAAATTCTGTGCGTTCTTGAAGTCTGTTCGGTCTTGCATGATCGTTGTCTCCTTATAGGTGAATTCCTCCTCTTTGTCGCTCAAAAGAGGGCAATTACTCAATTGATGCTCATTTCTCTCTTTATCCCTTTGCAAAACCGTTGCAAAATGGGTTCTTGGACACTTTCTGCAACGAGGCACGTATAGTCAGGGAAGAGAACACCCGTTTTCCGCTCACTTTTCACTTGTTTTTACCCTCAGTACAGATTGACACACTGTCTTCGACGGGGGTACAATGCGCGGAAATCAAAAATTAATCTTTTCTTTGGACGCACCGAAAAATCGTGTTGCGCCTTATCTCTACCCTGATACCGCTGTCGTCACCGAAATCTATCTTTGAGAAAAGAGGAAAACGGTTTGATTTCGACAAAAGTGTCAGGATAACTGGGGGCCCCTGAATGTACCAATTGCTTTCGAAAATTGAAAGCCCCGCCGATCTCAAACATCTCACACGAGATGAATTGAAGCAGGTTGCTCGTGAACTCCGACAGGCAATCATTGACAACCTCTCCAACACCGGCGGTCACTTTGCGTCCGACTTGGGCGCCACCGACCTGATCCTTGCGCTCCACACCGTCTACGATGTGCCGAAAGATAAAATCATTTGGGACACAGGACATCAGTGTTACGCACACAAGATGCTGACCGGGCGACTGGACCGATTTAATACCCTGCGGCAATACGGCGGTCTGAGTGGATTTCTGCGCCGCGAAGAGAGTGATTACGATCTCTTTGGAGCGGGACACGCCGGAACCTCCATTTCCGCCGCCTATGGCTTTGCGGTTGCCCGCGACCTGCTCGGCAAGAGCAACGAAGAAGCGGCAATTGCCGTGATTGGCGATGCCTCTTTTACGGCAGGACTCGCGCTTGAAGGCTTGCACAACGCAGGACATAGCGGACGCAACTTCACCGTCGTTCTTAACGACAATGAAATGAGTATTGCGGAAAGTGTCGGCGGACTTGCTACCTACCTTGCAAAATTACGGGTTTCTCCGCTTTATCAGAACGTCGAAAGTCAGGCAAAGGGCTTGCTCAAGCGTGTTCCCGGCGTCCCTGGGCGTGCAATCACCCGTGCCGCCGACTCGATGCTGAAGCATAGCGTCACTCATCTTGTATCGCCGGATCAGTCGGGTGTCATCTTTGAGGAACTCGGCTACACCTACATCGGACCCGTTGACGGACACGATCTTGATCTGCTGATTGACATTTTCACTCAGGTGAAAAAGATGCAGGGTCCCGTTTTTGTTCACCTGCGAACCGTCAAAGGCAAAGGCTTCGAGCTTGCAGAGCAAAACGCTCGCAAGTGGCACGCCGTCACCCCGACTATGTTTGCCGACATTGACAAAGGCACGGCTTCCGGCTCGAAGTCTTCCGGCAAAACCTACACGAATATCTTCTCGGATACGGTGGTTGATCTTGCCAACAAAGACCCGAAAGTTGCCGCAATCACCGCCGCAATGCCGGACGGAACCGGGCTGAACAAATTCAAGGAAGTGCATCCAACGCGCTACTTCGATACGGCAATCGCAGAACAACACGCAGTCTGTTTTGCGGCAGGTCTGGCGGCGGAAGGCATCAAGCCGATCACCGGAATTTACAGCACCTTTCTGCAACGCGCCTACGACATGATTTTGCACGACGTTGCCATTCAGAATCTCCCGGTTATGTTCTGTATGGATCGAGCAGGACTTGTCGGCGACGATGGACCCACACATCACGGCGTGTTCGACATTGCCTATCTGCGGCACATTCCTAACGTCACAATGCTGGCTCCCAAAGACGGCGAAGAATTGGAAATGATGCTTCGCTACATGGTTACGGAACACGTTACGGGAGAACATAAGGGACCAATTGCCATTCGTTACCCGCGTGGCAATGCGCCTGCGATTGACTGGGGCAAATCGGCGGAACCGATTGTTTTCGGCAAATCCGATGTGATCACCAGAGGCGATGACGTGACCCTGCTGGCTTACGGCAATATGGTTGCGCCTGCGTTCGAGGCAGTTAAAATGTTGCAATCCGAGGGTATTGGCGTGGAATTTGTCAACCTGCGTTGGGGCAAGCCTCTCGATGAAGCCGTCATTCTCGATGCGGCACGACGCACCAAACGAGTCATTGTCATGGAAGAGGGCGTGATCTCCGGCGGCATCGGTTCGGGCGTCCTCGAACTGCTGGCGTATCATGGTGTCTCCGACGTAAAAGTGAAATTGTTCGGTATCCCCGACAAATTCATTGAGCATGGAGCCATTCCGATCCTGCACCGATTGTGTATGCTGACCGCGCAAGACTTCGCCGCCGCCGCCCGCGATATGCTTGGCAGATCACAGCCGGAACCGGAAGCATTAGCCGTTGTCCACGAAAGCAGTAAAAAATATGAGCCGTTGACTGCTTGAGCGGCCTTTCGGTCTTGCCCCCGCTTCATTTCTTGAGATGAGGTGGGGGCATTTTTGATAACCCTGCTGACACGAAGAGAATGCAGAAGAGTTTTATCCACAGATCAACACCGATGGACACAGATTAAAAGACAGGGAAAAGTGTTGAGATGAAGCCCCCTCCCCCAACCCCTCCCCCAAAATCTTGGAGAGGGGAGTCAATACAAAGGCAATCGTCTCTTCTCTCTCTGCATTTCTCCAATCCCTGATCCCTATCACCTAACTCTCTAAATTGGGTGGTAAACTTCAATTTAGTGCGTGTCCCAGACTTGACTCATTTCCAACAAAAGGTAGAGAAGCGAACGTGACCCACATTCCCCTTTATTTCCAATCGGCAACTGAACTCGGTAGACAAATCAAAGCGAAGAAAATCTCTTCAGTTGAACTCACCGAAATTTACCTCAAGCGTCTGCAAAGCGAAGGCACACGCCTGAACGCACTCGCCGAACTCACCGTAGACCTCGCCCGCAAACAGGCAAAAAGGGCGGATGTGGAGCTTGCCGAGGGCAAAATCCGAAGCCCATTGCACGGTGTTCCCTGCGGCGTTAAGGATTTGCTGGCAACTGCGGGGATTCCAACGCGGTGGGGTTCCCCCGCCCACAAAGACCAGATTTTCGATTACGATGCAACTGTCGTAACGAAATTGCGGGAGGCAGGAGCGGTTCTGATCGGAAAACTGGCAATGGTGGAACTCGCGGGGGGTGGCGGCTATGATAGCCCTGGAGCCTCGATTACCGGAGCCGCAAAATGTCCCTGGAACACGGCGAAGTGGGCAGGCGGTTCTTCGGGGGGATGGGGGGCGGCAGTGGGGGCGGGGGCGGTCGGCTTTGCGATTGGCACGGAGACGTGGGGGAGTATCACGGTTCCCGCCGCTTTTTGTGGGGTGAGCGGCTTGCGTCCTACTTATGGGCGTGTCTCCCGACACGGAGCAATGGCACTCTCATATACCCTTGACAAAATCGGACCGATGGCACGTTCCGCCGAAGATTGCGGACACATCTTAAAAGCGATCTCAGGACACGACCCGCAAGACCCCTCTTCTACCGAGCGAAAATTCGTTTTCCCCTCCCGCCGCAATGGAAAACCGCTTCGGCTTGGGATTTTGCCGCATGATTACGCGAACGCACCGGAAGCACGAAAACTCTTCGACGGCGTACTTGAACTTTTCCGTAAGGCAAAACACGTCTTCAAGGAAGTGGACTACCCGAAAGATATTCCTTATGGAGCGGCGGCAGGAGTGATCATTAATGCGGAAGGAGCATCCGCTTTCTACAATCTGATCAAAAGTCAGAAACTAGAACTGCTCGCCGATCCCTTTCAACAAGCCGGGTTTATCGCAACGCTTTCCGTCCCTGCCACCGATTATCTTCATGCCTTGCGTACTCGAAAAATCGCCATTGCTGCGCTCTCAAAAATGTGGGACGAAGTTGATTTGCTGATCGCGCCGACTCTTTTGCAGATCGCCCTCCCTGCGGATCGGGGCTTGAGCGAGACGTGGCAGAATATGGGCGGCAACGGCGGACCCGGTAATCTCGCGGGGCTACCTTCGATTTCGGTGCCAATGGGTTTTGGTAAAGAGGGTTGTCCGCTCGGTCTGGAGATTATCGGAAAGCCTTACGATGAGGCGAGTGTGCTTGCGCTGGCGATGCAATTCCAGCGTGAAACCGACTGGCATCAGAGACACCCGGCATAGAGGGTCTAATTCTTAAAACCACCCACTGCGTTAGAGGACATAGAGGCACAGAGAAATGCGGGGAGGGAAATTTATCTCTCGCAAAGACGCAGAGGCGTAAAAAGAAGATCAGTATCAATCCGCATCGCTTTCTCCTTCTCTTTTGCATTTTAATCTGTGTCATTCTGTGTTAATCTGTGGATAGAAACTCCCCGTATTCTCTCTCTGTGGAGTTTTTTAAGAACGAAAAAAGGGAAAACGCTCTTCCGTGTCGAAAGAGAACGAAGAACTTCTGGAAACCCGCCCCAGGAATGCCGACAATAAAAAGAGTAGAACCCTGAATCCATTTTGAGGAGATCGTAAGACCGTGCGTTTTGGAAACCTATTCGCGCTCTCAGTGCTGGCGGGCTTTATTGTTGCCCCGACTCTTGTTTATGCTGATGGTGAACTCACCCTCATGCTTCCTCCCTCGAAAGAGGCGCAGGAAAGACGAGCGGAAGCGGAACGACAGAACCGCCCTCAAACCAACCCGAATTCTTTTGGAACTTCTCGCACGAAATTTACCTCAAAACCCGTTTCAGCCTCACGGACACGCGGCACCTTGCCCTCACGCGGAGGAAGCGCAAGGCGTGAAGTCGTAGTGGGAAGACTAGGGCTTCTGGAAAGCCCAACCGGAATTCATCGGGGGCATAGTCGCACCTCTCCCACGCTGGTAACGGCGGAAGCGGGAACTTATGTTGCGATCAAGCAGGAGTACGGGGAGTGGTGTGGCATTTTGATGGCGGATGGATCTCTGGGGTGGATTTTGCGTTCCCGTCTTAAGACGCTGGATTATCAGGTGGTTTCGAACGCGCCGAGTTCTTACACTAACTATGGCGGCAATGTGCCGACCGGCTCCGATCCCGGTGACATTTACCCGCGTAGTGCGGCTTCTTACTTTACGGGCGATCCCCAAAAACTCATTGATGACGCTTATCGCTATCTGGGCGTGAAATATGTCTGGGGCGGCAATACGTTTAATGGGATTGATTGTTCGGGCTTTGTCAAAAACGTCTTCGGTTCGCAGGGTTTTCAGTTGCCGCGTCTCGGTTCCGAGCAGATGGCTTATGGCGTTCCGGTTCCCAAAGATCAATTGCAACCGGGTGACCGTCTTTATTTCGGGCGTCGCAAAGAGCGTGTCGGCGTGACACACACCGGGCTTTACATCGGAAACGGCTACTTCATCCACGCTTCGTCGAGCCGTAAAGGTGTTGCCGTCAGCCATTTGAGTGAGGCGATGTTCACCCGTATCTATGTGTGCGCGCGACGCTAAGTTAGGCTCTGTTTTATCTCTAAAACTCAAATTTTTCTTTGCCCTCTTTTGTTGCTTGTGGATCGCACAAGTAATGGGAAGGGGGCATTAACTTTGTCAAACCAGGCTGCGAAGAATTGGCGCAAGTTTTTGATGCAATAGGGTGAGAAAGGTGAGTCGGTCTCAATTTCCAACTTTGTCATTTAGAGGGGGAAGCGGGGGCACAATAAAAGTGGGACGGTGCTTGTAACACCGTCCCACATCTCAGCCAGGTTACCACTGGCAAAGAAAGGAGAAACTAGAATGAATAGTTTCCTCCTATGGCTCAACGTGATCGCAAGTGCGATTACGATCTTCACAGCAGCTTACCTGTTGTGTCCCACGTAAAAAGTCGCGCAAGCGAAAACGGAGCCGCCAATCGTTTAATGACTAGTCTTTAGACGATTGCTCTGCCTGCCGAAAGCGTTAACGCACTTTCGGCAGGCACTTTTTGCCTTACAGATATTGTTATTGTACCACAAAGAGAGTATTTTCACCACATACGTAAAAATCGTTTTGTAAGTAAACTTACAATTCTGTCGTTTATGTGGTAGAGCCCTTTGATGGACAGAACGCTTTCTCCGATTACTTTCCTCCTCTCGAAGAGACGGGGTACAATAACCCTAAATCTTAGTAGGAAAACGATGACCAAAGCAATTATTCTCGTCTCAGGGGGAATGGACTCCTGTGTGACCGCCGCTATTGCAAAAGCCGTAGGAGACGACCTCAGTTTTTTGCACCTTAACTACGGGCAACGCACTGAAAAGCGCGAACTCAAAGCATTTCACAATCTCGCCGACCATTACGAAGTTCCAGCGAACAAGCGCCTTGTCTGCTCCATTGAGCATCTCGCCGCAATTGGTGGCTCCTCTCTTACCGACAAAACAATAGAGGTGACTGCCGCCGATCTAGAGAACCAAGAAATTCCCACCTCTTATGTTCCGTTTCGGAACGCGCATATTTTGTCTGTCGGCATCTCGTGGGCAGAGGTAAATGGCGCAAAGAAACTCTATATTGGAGCGGTCTATGAAGATAGTAGCGGCTACCCGGATTGTCGCCCGGAGTATTACGCCGCCTTCAACGAAGTGGCGCGTCTCGGTACGGCGGCAGGTGACATCCACATCGAAACTCCGATCATCTTTTTGACGAAGGAGGACATCATTCGCAAAGGAATCGAACTCAATGCACCGCTTGCTCTCACATGGAGTTGCTATCAAAACGAAGACATTGCGTGCGGAGTTTGCGACAGTTGCGGACTACGCTTGCGTGGCTTTCAGAGGGCGGGACTCGAAGACCCGATCCCTTATGCAATTCGACCAGATTATCGCTGAATTGTTGTTCAATCCATAATGAATTGTCCTTAAATGAGTGTATTCAGAGAGAAATTTACGTATGGGAAGGAGGAAGATATTTCCTCAGGATAGACCTATGCTTTTGCAAGTCCTCGCCCATACGTCTTCGACGATGGATGTGGCGCGAGAAAACCTTTTGTGCGGACGTGTGACATTCACCCCAGAGCGGCAGGCGCGGTGTGCGGGGGTGCTGGCACAAGAACAGACGGCGGGTAGGGGACAACGAGGACGCCCCTGGTTCGCCCCGAAAGGTGAAGCCCTTTGTGCGACCTACTACTATCGGCGGGGGCTGACCGACCCTCAACACGCAGGCGAAATCGCCTTGATTGCAGGGGTTGCCGTCGCGCATACCCTGCAATCGCTTTTGCAAGAGGCGGAAGTTTACGTCGGCTTGAAGTGGCCCAATGACTTGATTGTCAACGGAAAAAAACTCGGCGGCGTCTTAATCGAAATGGTGAAAACCCCTGATGATGAGTGGACGGCACTGATCGGGGTAGGAATCAATGTCGGGGTGAAGGAGTTTCCGCCGGAATTACGTGCCTCTGCGACCTCACTCTATCTGGAAGGACTGCGGGAAGTGGAAATTGAGGCACTGGCACTTTCGATCAACGAACGCATTCAGGAAATGGGAGACAGACGCCGCGACACAGGCTTGGCGACAATTCTGGATTACTGGCACCTTTATGATGTGAGTGCCGGACGCCGCTACCGTGCGGAAATTGACGGCGAAACCCATGACGGCATCGCAGAAGGTTTAGACGAGGCGGGAGCCTTACAACTTAGGCTAGAAGATGGCAAATTGCTCGCAGTAAGCACTGCATCGAGTTTGAGAACGGTTTAGAAGTGGAAGGAATTTGAGAAAGAAATTGTCAGGGAAGTCCGGGGAATCAATTCCCCGGCTACAAAGGTGCCCCAATCACAAACTCCTGTTCAACGGTTCACAGGACTTCCACCTTCGTGGACTGAGAAGCGTAATTGCATTTTTAGCGTATGGATCCAGGCGAAGAAACCCTGTGTGTGGCAAGCGCAAAAAGCGGTAAACTCAGCGAAATAAGCGCGAGCAAAAGGGCGAAAAGATAATTTCTCATATGAGGGAGATTGCTGGTCGAAACAAAATAGACGATACTTGCCGAGGTAAAAAGTCCAGCCCCACCTGCAAAAAACCAGAACCAGAGCGGATAGGTTTCTCGTTTCGGCTTTAGTCTCCACATCAACAGTTTGTGACCTGCACTGCTCCAGCCGCTTAACAGAGCCATCGCTTTTTCGGATAAGGAAAACTCGTGGCTGTGGGAGAACAGCAAAAAGTAGGTTCCGTAGAGCGCAATCGCAAGGTAAAATAAAGCCACAGCGAAACGTCCTGATTTACGCCAATAGTGCATTTGTCTACTCCTCTGTGCTTCGCCTATTTCCGTTTCGTTCCCACAAGTTTGCGCCAGAGTCGCCGCCAGGAAAGGCGAAAATGCACCGTCCAATGTCGGGGGGCGGGGCGGCGATAAGTCCGTAAATCTGTGAGGTGTTGAAGTTCGAGGCGTCCAAAGCGGCGCGTGGCTAAGTCCATTGCGTCTTTGACCCGCAATTCGTCCGTCTCGAAGTGTCCACGCCAGCCGCAGACAAAACATTGTTCGTTTGTGTCCAGGTTCAGCCAGCCACAGAGATCGCAGATTTTAAGTTCATGCTCCTCGTATGCCCCGACTTTTCCCTGTCCCGGATAGCCTGTTTCTCGTGCCATAGCTCTTGCCCTCTCACCTCAGCAAAAACACCCGCCTTATTTCTCTCGGTACATTACTTCTGCAACGGTTTCGCCAACTGCTTTCAAGGCGGCGGCACTGCAATTCTCCGGTGAATCTTCCAGCGTGTGCCACTGCGTATAGCCCCGCGTCTCGAAGTTGCCGTAAGGCAATGGATGAATCAGGTCTACCGTTGGAATTCCTGCTCGAATTAGCGGGGTATGATCGTCTTCTACTTCCTGTATCTCATCGTAGAGAAAAACATCGTTGTGTTGAAGCGACTGTGCCACCGAGAAAATCTTGTCGTTCATTCCGGGCGCGGCGTTTTGTGAACCCAGTTCTTTTGCGATGATCAGATTTTTGCCGCCGACCATATCCAGCAAAATTCCATTGAACGGGACTCCAAAAGAGGGCGTCTTGCGGTAGTTTTTCGCAAAATACTCTGCGCCGAGTAGAACGCCGTCTCCCTGACCGCCTTTCGCCCGAAAATCGCCGTAATCTTCGCCATCTACAAGGACAATCAGAACACCGACCGTAGGGCGTTTCTCCTTGAAAAGCCGAGCGAGTTCAAGCAGTACCGCCACCCCGGAGGCTCCGTCGGAAGCACCTAGGATTGGATTTAATCGGTTCCAGCCCTTTGCTCCATAAACGTAAGGTGCACCCTTTCCGGCAACGGTTGAGCGGGGCCCGTCCGCTATCGGGCGGGTGTCCCAGTGGGCAAGCAAAACGATAGGGGCGGTAGACGGTGCTTTTTTGCCGTCGGGATAAAACACGCCGCAGACATTGGTGACGGGAAAATCACGGTACTTGAATTCCTGCAATACCGTTTCGTCGGCATACTTTTTCATCTCGGTTTTGAGATAATCCAGGCACTTATCATGCCCTGCCGAGCCGAGATAGCGCGGCCCAAAATCACATTGTTTTTTCAGAGAAGCAAAGGCTCGGTCCGCATCGAATTTCGGATGTACGGCGGGTTTTTCAACAGAAGACAAACCGGGCTTTACTTCGGGTGTGTTTGTCCTGTCGGAAACGCCGACAGCAAGCGGTTGCGCCGAACTTACTGGAGGCGTACCTGTGCAACCCGCCCCCCCGAAAGCAATCATCATGCTCAGCAAAAAACCGCCTGTTCGCCGTCTCTTCACAAAAATGCCTCTACTTCCCTTTGACCGTTAAACGCTCATCGCCTTTTTCCAACTTCTTCTTATTTTTTAAGAAGTCTTTGAGTGCGGTTTCAAGCGTTTTGCCGTCAAGGTCTTTTTCGCTTTTCTTGTCAATGTCCTCTTTTTTCCAGACCTTGAAGTAGGCAAGCGCACCGTTGGCGAGCGGCGCGGGCATCACCACCTTATAGGATTTCCCCGGCTCCAGTGCGTCTCCTCCGACTTTCACGGAAAGCACACGCTTGCCCCGGTCTCCGTCCCCACTGATTGTTACTTCAAGCCCGGAGAAATGCAGAAATCCGCTACTTGGTTTCGGATAAAGGAACAGCCCATGCTCCAATGCTTTAATGATCTGCGCTCCAGTGAGGTTGACAAGGGCGAGATTATCCCCCGCAAATTCCAATGACTTCAGCACATCGGAAGTCATAATGTCACCCTTTGCCACCTTATAGTCACTATTGAAATAGGAGGCGGCGAGAAAAGCAATATCGCTTTTCGTAGCCGCACGCATCGCATCGGTGACAAGGTTGCCGAGGGCGTTTTCCTTTCCCCCAATGTCTTTGGTGGTCAGTTCGACTTCGGATTTAATCGTATCTTTATAAAAATCGGAAGGACGAGTGAGGGCGGAACCCCCTCTCGACATGAGTATCATCGTTGTTGTCAGTGCCGCTAGCCCCAGCAGGGCAACCGCTCGGCGTCCCAGTGGTTTCATGATCGTATCTCCGGTTTTCCGGCACAGAAGAACCCAAGTTCTTGGTGCTAATCTCTCTTCCATTGCAGGTAGGCTTGAAGAAACGGGTCGAGGTTGCCGTTCATCACGCCGATAAAATCGCCCGTCTCGTGGTTTGTGCGATGGTCTTTCACTAATGTATACGGATGTTGGACGTAACTTCGATCCTGATTTCCCCATTCGTTGGCTTTTGATTCGCCTCGGAGAAGAGCATCTCGTTCTTCCTTTTCACGCATCTCTCTATCAAGAAGTCTTGCCTGTAAGACTTGCATCGCCATCGCTTTGTTCTTGTGCTGGCTTCGCTCGTTCTGGCAGGTGACGGTGATTCCGGTTGGCAGATGAACAATGCGTACCGCCGAATCGGTTTTGTTGACGTGTTGTCCGCCCGCTCCACTGGATCGGTAGTAATCCAGTCGCAGGTCGTCCGGGTCAATTTCCACTTTCACTTCTTCGCCGAGGTCGGGCAAGACTTCCACGTTGGCAAAAGAGGTTTGTCGTCGTTTGGCGGCATCGAACGGCGAAATTCGCACAAGCCGATGCACCCCTTTTTCGGCTTTCAGATAACCGAAAACGTTCTTTCCATGAACGATAAACGTAGTCGAGCGCAAACCCGCCACGTCCGCCTCACTTTCTTCGAGAAGATCGGTTTTAAACCCTTTGACTTCCGCCCAACGCAGGTACATTTTCTGGAGCATGACAACCCAGTCACAGGCATCGGTTCCGCCTGCACCCGCTTTTATTTCTACGATGGCATCGTAAGAATCATGCTCACCGGAAAGCAATGTTTCGAGTTCGAGTTGATCGAGGTCTTTCTTGATCCCTTCGATCTCGATTTGCAGATCAGCGAGTGAACTTTCATCTTCGTCTCCGGCTTCTGAGAGCAGTTCGCCCATGACTTCCAGATCGTCGAGGCGAGAGGAAATCGCCAGATAGGGAGCGAGAGCCTCCCTCAGTCCGTTCGATCTCTGAATCGTGACCTGCGCTTCTTTCGCGTCTTCCCAAAAGGTTGGACGTGAGGAAAGGGCTTCTAGTTGCGTTATTTCCTGGAGTTTGCCGGCAGAGTCAAAGATGCCCTCCCAGCTCGTCGAGGCGGGTGCGAAATTCTCGCCCCTCTCGTCTGATGTCTTCGAGCATTAGTGTCGTTGTCCCGTTCTCCGTGATCCCCGGCGGAAGTCAGTCTTTCCCTTTCCTTATCGGCAAATCACGGGCTGATTTTCAATGAATTCAGGTCGCTTTCAGTATACAGTGGGCGTTGCAGGGAGTCAAGCGATATCGGGGATTAGGGAAAAGTGTTGAGATAAAGATTTGCCTCTGCGTGAGGTTCTTCTCTCTCTTCATATTTCTCGAATCCCTACCATCTATCACCTAATCGCTAGCCTCTACAGAGTATAATCGGAGGGACAATACGGGAAAAGGGGCAACTGCCCTTCTCCCGATCAACTTACTGAAAATGGAGACCCAATGAGAAACACGATTATTGCCGGAAACTGGAAGATGAATGGAACCCGTGCCGAAGCGGAAACCCTCCTGAAAGAATTGTTGCCTTTGCTCGATCCCACCGACAACACGAAAATCGTGATCTGCCCCCCCTTCACGGCTCTGGCGACGGTGCAAACCGTGACGGAAGGTACCGAAATCGAACTCGGTGCCCAAGATGTTTTCTGGAAAGATAAGGGAGCCTACACCGCCAGTATCTCACCGAAAATGCTGGTGGAGGCGGGATGTCGTTATGTTATCGTGGGACATTCGGAGCGACGCGGACGATTCGGAGTGCCGGAGCCTGACTTCGACTCGAACATTCTGGCTTATTTCGGGGATAGCGACGAAACCGTGAACCGCAAGCTTCGTGCCGCTCTCGCCAATGATTTAATTCCGATTTGCTGTGTTGGAGAGACGCTTGCGGAGCGGCAAGCGAACGAAACCGATGCGATTGTTTCCGGGCAAACGAAAGCCGCCCTCGTTGGGGTTTCCGCTGAGGAGGCGGGAACAGTGGTTTACGCATATGAACCTGTGTGGGCTATCGGAACCGGGGAAACCTGTGCGTCCGAGGAAGCGGATCGGGTGTGCGGAGTAATTCGGGGTGCAATCGCAGAACTTTACGGCTATGAAACTTCCGAAGCCGCGCACATCCAGTATGGCGGTTCCGTCAAGCCCGATAACGCAAAAGAACTGCTTGCCAAACCCAACATTGACGGCGCACTTGTCGGCGGGGCTTCGCTGAAAGCGGCGGATTTCGCGGCGATCATTGCCGCCGCTCCGTAATGACGGGACATGAACGACGATGAAATCGAAAACTTAGCGAACGGGCAAAGAAAGAGGTAAACTGAAAATGGGACAGTGTAAAGAGCACTGTCCCAAATTTATCTGAGTTACTTCCGCAGAGAAAGGAGAACTATCATGCATAGTTTCTTCTTCTGGCTTAACGTGATCGCAAGCGCGATTACGATCTTCATGGCAGTAAACCTGCTATGTCGCCGTATGTCGCGAAAGCGAAGCCGCCAATCATTTAAGGATTAGTCTTGAGACGATTGTTTCGCCTGTCGGGAGTGTTCATAGCACTTTCGGCAGGCTTTTTTATCCTTCACAGACAACTTTACTGTACCACGAAAGAGCAACTTTAGACCACTCTCTTTTGCCCCGCATCAGGTACGTAACTTTTTTCGCGCTATCCGCTATGCTAAAGACACAGAGAGGTAGGTGATAGGGAGTAGGAGAATGCAGATACAGGGAAACCTCACGCAAAGACACGAAGGGGCAAAGGGAGAAAACGAAGAAAATCTTCAGATTAACACTTAATCCTCAACGCTTTCCTCCCTATTTTCATTCGGAGAAGCCGTCTCGATACTCATTGAAACGGCGAGTGAGTTGCAGAAGCGCAAAGCGGATTGCGTCGCGTAAAGTTTTGCGTTCCAACGCTATATAATCGGTCTTTTGGGCGAGTCCGCCTTTAGGGGAGGAGCGAACGCTTAGAGAAGTCACAACTCGATCCGTCCAGACAATCACGCCGTCCGAGACACGAACCAGCGCACCGACCGCCTCCGCCCTCCCCTCGAAAAGCACCCCTTCGAGCGAGGGCATCAGCGCGTCTCCGTCTACCTCGATCTGTCCGATACGCGCCATCATTACATAATCCACTTCGAGCGTCTTTCCAACCTCCTGCACCCGAAGGCGAATGGGGCGGTTAGAGGTGTCCCACAGATCTGAAGAAGTCCAGTGTCGAGCGTCCAGGGCGCGGCGTACCGTTTCGACGGATTGTGTTGCGGTACGACCTATTGGCAAAAGCGACGGCACGAAAAGCGCGGACACGTCGGGCGTCATGCCGCTCAGTGCGCCTAACTCGGAGGTGCGCCCTTCGCGATTAAAACGAAGTCGGTCTGCGATGCGTGGCGAGGGAGTGGGACAAAGCGCAACACGAGTACCGGGAGCGGAGAGGGGAAAGATTTGTCCGGTTTTCAGGGTGTGGATCGTTCCGAAAGCGGCGGAACGTGTTGCTTCCCGCACAAGTTGCAGTTTTGATTTCGTGGCGTCTCCAGTGATCAGACTTCGCTCGAACCGTGCGTAGCCCGCTATCGGAAAACGGGTGGGCGCGCCGGGATTTTCTTTTTTGTCAATCCTCAATTCTCCGGTAAAAAGAAGGGAGCGATCCCCGACTTGACGCTTTGCAAGGTGGAAATTGCCGAGAATCAGCACGGCGTCGCCTTTGAGCGAGTTCATCAGGCTTGTGACGTTTGCCGATTTTTCAAGTGCCTCAAAGGAAAGAGCGAGTTCACTGCGTTTCTGAAGTGTGTCTTCTTCACTTGCGACCCCCGCTTTTAATCGGGTGCGGGCACGGTCTCGGAGGGAACCGAAGTAGAGGCGTGTTGCCAGAGTTTCCCACTGCTTTTCGTTCAGCACAGGAAGGGAAGGCGTGACGGCGGGCTTTTGTCCTTTGGGAAGTTTTGCAGGGCGTTTGCGATTGATTTTCGTTTCACGGTACACCGCTTCGACCTGTAAATCGGGCGATTGCGGCGGAGCGACAATCACGATGCGGCGCAGGGGCGTCTGCGAAAAGGCGATGATCGGGAGAAATGCAAACCCACATAATAGAGCAAAAGACAAATTTCTTCCCTTATTTCTCACGAAACACGCCCTCATTGAAGAATCTCTCTGCAAGCTATTGACATTCCCTGTCGGCATTTTGTATACTCTGTTATTCTTATTGATTTCGATTTCGACTTGATGAGAGGGGCTTTGCAACCTCGGCACCTCTCGCCAATCGTTTATTTAACCGCTCGCTACCACAGCACCGGACAAACTCGAATCCGTTAATCATCTCGCTCACAAAAGGGTCAAACTATGGATATGGATATGGAAGCCCGCGACCTCCTCACCGTCGAACAGGCAGCCGCTTTTTTGCAGGTCAGTCAGTCCAGCATCCGCTCTTACATTCGGCAGGAGCGTCTTCAAGCCTTTCGCATTGCGGGAAAACGCAAAGTATTGATTCCCCGTAAGGCACTGCTTTCCCTTCTGGAACCCGCCCGCCCCTCCGATGTCACTGATGACGTGGTGCTTGATGACGACACCGATGCGTGAACAATTTCTCGAACTCTGGGGGCGACGCTGGCTTTTACGGCAATTTGTGGCGCGTGAACTTTATGTTCGCTACAAAAATTCCGCCTTCGGGTTTGTGTGGTCTATTGTGCCGCCGATTGTTCAGGTCATTGTTTATACCTTTTTTATCCGCAGTACGCTGGGGGTGAGAGCGGAGAATTATTCGGCTTACCTGCTTTGTGGGTTGATCCCCTGGACATTTTTTTATGCGGCAACGCTGGACGCGGCGCACTCACTCCTCACCAACAAAGACATCATCAAAAAGGTTTACTTTCCCCGCGAGATTGTTCCCCTTACCTACGTCTCCTCAAATTTTATTCATTTTTTGCTTGGTTGGTGCATTTTCTCGATCTGGTTTTATGGCATCAAAGGGCTTCCCCTGCTGTGGGAGATGCTTTTGTTTCCGCTTGTCACGCTTCAATTGCTGATTTTCGTGGTGGGCATGTCGCTGTGGCTTTCCTGCCTTTCCGTTTTCTACGAAGATGTAAAGTTCATCTATCAAACGTTCGTCAATTTGTTGTTGTTTGTTTTCCCGATTCTTTTTATGGCGGATAACGTGTGGTACTGGGCATTATCAAGCGGGCGTCCCTGGCTTTACCGAATCTATATGCTGAATCCGGTTGCCTCCGTCATCAACGCTTACCGCCATGTGATGCTCGAACGCTTACCTCCTAAAAGCCTCAATCTCAAAGGGACTCCGCTTGACATGGATTGGAGCAGTTTCGCCGTTTCTTTTGTGCTGACAATCCTCTTTACACTGGCGGGCTATGCCTACTTCAATCGTCGCAAGTGGGAATTCGTCGAGCGAGAGCGATAACCTCAATGACCGACTCTCTTTCCGGTGCCACCGATGATTCTGATCTGACTTCTCTCCACTCGCGTCATCTGGTGGAGGCGATTCGCGTGGACCACCTCAACAAAGTTTTTCGACAAAAGCATTATTCCTCGATTAAACGTGCGGTCTTCAATTTGCTTCGTGCGGAAAAAGTAGTTAATTATCCTGCCCTGACCGATCTTTCGTTTTCGGTTCCGCAGGGGCAAACGGTGGCAGTAATCGGGCGCAACGGCTCCGGGAAGTCTACTCTGTTGGGGATACTGGCGCGGGTTTATCGCCCGACTTCCGGACGTGTGGATTTGCTAAATCCGCAGGGAAATGCCGCTCGAATTGCTCCTCTTCTTTCGCTGGGAGCGGGGTTTCACCTTGACCTGACCGCAGAGCAAAACATCGTGTTCTACGGTGCTATTTTAGGGCTAACTCCGAAAGAGATTGCCAAAAAGCGAGATGAGATTGTTGCCTTCTCCGAGTTGGAAGATAAAATGGACACCGCACTTCACGGTTGGAACGACGGGGCGAAATTACGGCTCGGATTTTCGATAGCGGTTCATATTGACCCGGATATTTTGCTGGTGGACGAGGTGCTTGCTGTGGGGGATGAAGCCTTCCAAAACAAATGCTATCGCTTTATCGCGCAGTTGCAACGAGCAGGCAAAACGATTTTGTTTGTGTCGCATGATCTTTCGGTGGTGGAGCGAGTCGCCAATCGAATCTTGTGGTTACAGAACGGCGTGATTCGCATGGACGGCTCGGTGGAAGAGGTGCTGACGGCATACCGGGAAGACGCAAAGAGTGCGCCCCCACCCCCTAACCCCCGCCCCCAAAATCCGGGAGAGGGGGAATAGATACAAGAGGTGTTACCCGCGCCACGTTTCCGGACGAGTCCAGAAGGCGTCTTCGCGTCCCCGGTAGTATCCGGAAAGGGCAATGTCCATGACGCGGGAGGTGCGGGTAGCCGTAATCCCGGTAGAGGGGCATTCGCCTTTGCCGTGCAGGGCATCCACGATGGTTTGAATCAGGGGTTGCTGAATCGTGTCCGGGTTCGGGAGGTCAAAGGTTACGGTTTCTTCTCCTGTTTCGAGAAGGACGGGTTCATTGCCGAAAGTCGAAAGGGTGATACGTCCCTCGGTTCCCGTAATTTGAATCATGTCTTCCGAAAACGCAGAAGCGAAATTCCACAACGCACTTCCTACCGCTCCGGTTTCGGTACGAAACGAAAGGGTGACGCAATCCTCGACGGCGTGTGCCGAAGCCACATTTCCCGCTTCCCCCGATACGTCTTGCAGTTCCCCGACAATGAAGTCTATGATATCCAATGTGTGACAACCAAGATCAAGGAAAAGCCCGCCTCCCGCTTCGGTCGCATCAAGACGCCAGGGCAGTTCCGTCTTCATTTCCGTTGTGGGTGAGTAAGGAAAAAGTGTCTCGGCGTCTCGTTGTCGTGCCTTATGTGCCGAAGACGAAAAGCGATAGAGGATGCCGCTTACCGTTCCGATTTTGCCCGTTTGCACCAGTTCTTGCGCCTTTAGAAATCGGTCTAGTCCTCTCCGATAGTACGCAACAAAAAGCGGCAGGTTTGCCTTCGCAAAAGTTTCAGTGATCTCAAGACACTCCCGATAGGAACGCGCCATTGGCTTTTCGATATAGCAAGGTTTGCCCGCCGCCACCACCTGCTTTGCATAATCGAGGTGTGAACCGGGCGGAGTTGCGATGTACACGGCATCCACTTCCGCATCATGGATCAGTAAATTTGCGTTGGAGTACCAGCGCGGAACCCCATGCCGCTTTGCATAATCTTCGGCTCGCTCTGCGTTCCGGCGCATTACAGCGACAAGACGACTGCCCTCCACATTCTGAAATCCGGGTCCGCTTTTGCGCTCCGTTACGTCTCCGCACCCGATAATGCCCCAACGAATCATAGTTGTCTTTTCCTTTATTGCTGGTTGTGTTCGATCCAAAAACGGTGCGTTGAACTATCTATCACCCGCTACGCTAGAGATACAGAGGCACAGAGAAAGTCAGAGAGAGGATCTCACGCGAAGACGCAGAGAGAAGTAGGGAAACAAAATCAGGGTAAGAGCATTTACCTCGACACTTAACGCTTAATACTTAACACTCTCCCCGCTACTCCATTCAGGGTAAAATGGCGTATGCGTCGTCTACCCTTGCTTAAAATTGCGTTTGCTTCTCTGGCACTCACGGGAGGGTTGCTGTTCGTTCCGCTACGGAATGAAATGGGCAACGTCGCCACATTTGTTTTATTGATGCACCTTGTGGTTGGTTTGATTATTGTGCTTCCGGGTGCGGTCTTCCTGCTTAAATTTTGGCGTGATTGGAATTCTTTGCGTAAAGTCATGGCGATGCTGGCGAGTGTGTGCGTGATTGGCGGTGTGTGGATGATCTGGCAGGGCGTTGTCGGCACGGTGGTTCACGGAGACGGAGCGTTGTGGATTTCTCATGTCATCACCGGATTTCTGGCGACTGGAATTTACGTCTTTGCCCGTAAGAAGTCTGTTCGCTCTTCTGCTTCTTCTCCTGAAAAAGAAGCGCGGACACCGAAAAAAAGTAAAGTCACCTCTCTCTCACGCCCCCCTGTATCCAATCTCAGATTACTCCTTTTGCTCCTCCCTTTGCTCGGTTGGGTGACTGCTGACCGACTTTTGTATGCCCCCGAAGCGTATGTCCGTGACCTTACCTCCGTGACGGCTGAGGGGGCGCAAAGTCCACGGTTTCCGGCTCTTATTCAGATTTCGGAAGTCAACTCCGCTGATGCCACGTTCCGAAACTGGGACGCGCAAAGTCCGCAAACCTGCTCGGAAAAGGGGTGTCACCCTGCGGCACATACGCAGTGGGCACAGTCGGGACACGCCACTTCCGCGATCAATCCGGTGTATCGGGCGGCACTTGCCGGATTCCGCCTCGAACGAGGAAATCGGGCGTCCCGTTGGTGTGCCTCCTGTCACTCCCCTCGCGTGGCTCTTGATGAGGAGAAGTCGAAGAGTGGAAACAACACGGCGGGAGTGGATTGCCTGTCCTGCCACGCAATGACCGAAACCGCTTCGGTGCGTCAGGGCAATGGCGCGTACACTTTGCAAGTCCGTGAGACCTATCCCTTTGCAAATGAAGCCGAGGGCTGGCGCAAACGACTGCATCATTTTCTGATGAAGGTGCGCCCAACCCCGCATAGCAATGCCCTCCACATTCCCGGCTTCCACAACAAAGCCGAGAGTTGCGCCGCGTGTCATCGTCAAAGTCATAATGTCGCACAAAACGGATTTCAGTTTGTGCAGACCACCGACACTTACGGCGATTGGCGAAGTGGACTACATTCCGGGCGCACGATTGCGGGGGCATTTCCACTGAGCAAAACCGAAACGAAAACCGGGCAAGAGTGTCAATCTTGCCACTTCCCCCAAACCTCAGAGGGAAATGTCTCGCACCTCTCCGCAGGAAACCGCCCGGATAATCTCACTCAGAATCGAGTAAGCCTTGATCTGTTTGCGCTTCGTGCTGCCGATGCTAGCCGTCCTCGTGGGGAGGCATGGATTGCCCCACTCGACACCAATTCCACTTCCGGTTCTAGTTTGCTCGTCTCGGGAAAAAGGGTGACGCTTGATGTTCTGGTCACGAATGAGAGCGTGGGACACGCTTTTCCGGGGGGTTACGAAGATTTGCGGCGGGCGTGGATCGAAGTCCAAATCTTTGATGAGCAGGGGAGAGTGGTTGCACAAAGCGGTGTTGTCAAGCGAGAAGAAGACCCGCTCCCGCCGGACACCCATACTTATGGCAAACTCCCGATTGATCGGGACGGAAAGCCGCTTTTGCGTCATCAACTCGCCCGGCAAGTTTCGACGGCATGGAAGAGAGTTCTTTTACCGGGAGCATCGGAACTGGTCCGGTTTCAATTTCAGGTTCCGGGAAAACGTTGGCGCATCGTATCCCGTTTTCGGTCTCAGAAGTGGACGCCGGACATCGCAAAATCGGCGGGTCTCATAGAGGGGGCAAACCCGATCACCGATATGGCAAGGGCAAGCGTGACCTTGAGCGACGGCACAATATTGGAGGCGCAGGGCGTTCCGGTTCGTCCCCTGTGGGAGCGTTGGACGCGCTACGGGCTTGCCGCACTCTCCCCTGTGGATCGCCCCGATCTTTCGCGTTCTCTTTATGCCTTGCAGACGGCGCAGACGCTTTCGCCGCAATCCGCTCAGGTTGCGCTTGCGTTCGGGCGATATTATTTGCGTGAACCTGCGCTTCTTGCCGCGAAAGCGAAGTTCGAGGCGACGCTCAAACGGGAACCGCAAAACGCGGAAGCGCAGTTCGGCTTAGGGAGCGTTTATCGGCGTCAGGGGCAGTACGATCTTGCGCTGGCGCAACTATCTCCGCTCGTTCTGCGCTTCTCCGAAGACACCTCTTTTCGACGAGAAATCGCTCTCGCCGACTACTACGCAGGACGTTATGCCGACGCCGCAAAATCGCTCGAAGCCGCTCTCGCCGTTGATCCCGACGATGAGCAGGCGCATTACCAACTCCAACAGTGTTATCAGCGACTTCAGCGCATCCCCGATGCTCGCCGTGAAGAGATGACTCGCCGCTATCTCACAATCAGTACCTGGAGCAAATCACTGACGGACGAATACCGCCTCTCTCATCCCTCCGAAGCAAACCGCTGGCGCGGACTTCCTGTTTATACTTTGGGAAAATAAGAACGCACCAGTCTGATTTCTCACATTTATGCAAGGGGAAAGTTAGGAGGGGGTTGGAATTTGCCGTCTTCCGGCGGAATAAATGCCCTTCTGGCGGCTTCGCCGTTCCGAGTTCATTCAATCGCGGACAAAGACGTAGCCTCCGAGCGTGATCGCTCATATTCTGACCTCGAAGAGAGACTTATCAAGCATCCTCTCAGCGAAAGTCGAAATCCTCGCATTTGCCGCAGGAATGAATTCCACGCCCCATTCTGCCCCTGAATTGGCTAAAACTCGGACACACTACTTGTGCTTTCGAGCCAAACGATAAGAGTTTCAGGGGTCGAGAGAGAAGAGGTTGCTTTTGCATTGAGTCCACGCAGGTGGAAGTGCTGTGAACCGTTGAACAGGAGTTTGTGATTGGACGTACCTGTGAACCGTCCAACAGGAGTTTGTGATTGGGGCGCTTCTAGAGCCGGAGAATTTATTCCCCGGACTCACTTGATTCTTTGATACTCTAAAATTGAAAGGTAAACCCCCTTCTCAACACTTAATGCTTGACTATGACACTTTCCTCTGCGTTACTCACTGTCGGCGCGGGGGTGCGCCTGTTCGTAGACTTCCTTGATATGTTCGGTGGTGACGTGAGTATAGACTTGCGTAGTGATGAGGTTGGCATGACCGAGGAGTTCTTGAACGGCGCGAATGTCCGCTCCATTGTTAAGGAGGTGTGTCGCGAAGGTGTGACGCATGACATGGGGAGTGATTTTAAGGCGTTCCGAAGCGATCTTGCAGTATTTGTCGAAGGTACGCCGAATCCCTCGATCCGAAAGCCTTGTTCCGAATTTGTTCAGGAAAACGGCTTTGTCGGTGACGCCTTTATTGTGTGCGGCGAGTTCGGGTCTGCCGTGCGCGAGGTAAGCGCGAAGGGCGCGGATTGCCGCGTCTCCCAGCATTGCGACTCGCTCTTTGTCGCCTTTACCGTGTTGCACCAGTACGGTTTTTTCTTCGAGATTCAAGTCTTCCAGCAATAAGAGATGTGCTTCTCCTGCCCGCATCCCAGAGGCGTAAAGCAGTTCCATCATTGCCTTATCGCGAAGTCCTTCCGCCGTGTTCATGTCGGGTGCATTCAGCAGAGTTTCGATCTCGGAAAGACGCAAAAACTTGGGAACCCGCTCTTCCTGCTTTACGGTGAGGACCCCAACGGTAGGGTCCGACTCCAGAAACCCCTGCCGCATCGCCCATTTGCAAAACGCACGAATGGAAGCGAGTTTGCGGTTGACGCTGGTGCGCTGATACTCTCCGAGTTGCAAATCCATGAGGAAAGCCCGAACGTGAACTCGCTCCAGATAATACAGACGGTCGCTTCCTAAATCGGGGTGAGTTTGCACAAAACTGAGAAACTGCACGAGATCGGCACGGTAAGCGCGAAGGGTGTGTACCGCCGCACTTCGTCCGATTCGCAGATTTTGCAGAAAGCCGTCCAGTGAGTCATT
>JACMPS010000186.1 GCA_014377395.1 Chthonomonadaceae bacterium | reverse complement strand
TTCACGCCTATCATGAGGGAAAACACACGTACCCGGCTCTCCTTGAAGAACTGGTTCCCGCTTACCTGAAAAAACTGCCGAATGACCCGTTTGCGATAAGAGGCACCTTTCAGTACAGGAACAAAGGCGACCGATTTTTGCTTTACAGTGTGGGGCCCGACTCAAAAGATGATGGCGGTAAGCCGATTGACGATTCCGCGAAATCGAAAAAGTCCAATCCACAACTCCGCTATTACGTAGACGCCGAAAGCAAAGGGGATGTCGTTGTCGGGGTCAACACGTACTGATTCGATCCTTGCCTGATCCGGCTCCCTCTCTACAGAACTCAGATAGTCCGTCAGAGAGGGAGCCAATTCTTTTACGCCTTATCGGGTCAGCGTAACCTCAATCGGCGGTGCGAAGAGATTTGCTTCACGTTGGGCTTCAGTGGGATCGCTTCCGGTAATCGTCACTGGTCTCATCCAAATATTCGTCCAAGTTTTGATGCTGTAGATTCCTGCGGAAACAGGGCTACCGTCTTGCGCCTTCTGATCCCACTCTACGGAGAGTGCAATCGTCTCACCAGGCGGAATAGAGAGGGGGAGAATCCCCGCACCACATCCGACAATCGTTTCTGAGTAAAGCCATTTAGTCAAGGAGTTATATGTGATACGGGCATCACTGCTATTACAGCCGCTGTAAGAGCCAGAAACGAGGGTGGCTCCGGTGTTTTTGATTTTGAGAGTGATGGGGACGATCTCTCCGCTTGTGAAACTCCGTTTTGTGGTGGTGGCGTTGAATTCGAGATTACCGAATTGGCGCGTGTCGCCAATCGTCGGGTCGAGCGGAGCGACGCCATTGTTGCTGTTTCCGCCTCCGCATCCTGCGGAAAGCAAAAAGGCAAGTGGAAGCAAACGGATAACGCGGTTTTTGTGCAAAAGTCTAGGCATGAGTTTCTCCTATGGGTCTATGGGGGAAGGGTTTGTGGGGGTACAAAAATTATAGCCTTCTCAGAAAGGCTATGTCAAGGGGATTGCTGTTTTTGCGTGTTTATTTCGGAAGTTCTTTCACAAGTGGCGAAGGGCATTTGTACTGAGTCCACGCAGGTGGACTTCGCTTCTTCGTAGCCGTATAGTAGCCGCAGGAATAAATTCCGCGCTAGAAGGCGTTCCGCCCGCGCCCAATCACAAACTAATGCTCAACGGTTCGCATGACTTCCTTCGGACACAACACGATCAATTTTCTCTTTGAGCAAAGGTATTGACTCCCCCTCTCCTCCGAAGAATGAGGGCATTGGGAGAGGGGTTAATTGGGCGAAATCAAGGGGGAGGTTAAGAACGAGGTCAAGAAATAGTCGCAAATTCTAACCCCCTCCTAACCTCCCCCCTTGCACCAGGGGGAGGAACAAGAGTAGTACGCTAACTCCCTCTACTGTGCGAGTCGCGTGCGAAAAAGATACAGTTCCGTTAAAATTTGTTGCGCTTCCTGCCCTGTCACCCAGTCCCAGAAAAGAGCGTGATCCATCAGCATCTGGATGCTGAGCGTTGTCGAACCATTGGGCCCGTTAGGAGCGGGCATCGCCAGATTCTCTAAATTGTAAGCCGCTTTGACCTCGAAGACGATGTGTTTCATCCGCGTTTTCTTTCTCCCTGTTTTGTAATCTCAGGGCTTGATTATCGGTAAAAACAAGGTCGCCCTCAGTCTCATTGGGGGCAACCCCTATTTTCAGGTATAGTTATGGAATGAGTTTACGTTCCACCCATTCACAAGACAATCTCATCATTCAGATGTCGGGGATTACAAAACGCTTTCCCGGCGTTATCGCCAATGACGACGTGCATCTAGAGGTAGAGCAGGGAACGTTCCACGCTCTGATCGGTGAGAACGGTGCCGGGAAATCCACCTTGCTCAACCTTCTCTACGGAAAGTATCGCCCTGAAATTGGCACGATTCGCATTAAAGGTGAGGAGGTCTCTGCAAGTTTGCGTTCGCCCTCCGATGCGATTGCGCTTGGTATCGGTCTGGTCAGTCAGCACTACGCTTTGATTCCCGCTCTCACTCTTCTGGAAAACGTAATGCTCGGTGCGGAGCCTATCCATTCCGGCGGTATTCTGAACTACAAACGGGCGTCGGAGCGAGTGAACGAAATCGCGCACCAACTCGGTTTAGGCGAACTCGATCTGAACACCCGTGCCGGACAACTTTCCGTTGCCCTGCAACAAAAAGTCGAGATTCTAAAAACGCTGTATCGCGGCGTGGACATTTTGATGCTGGATGAACCGACCGCTACCCTCGCGCCCCAGGAAACCGACGCCCTCTTTTCTCTTTTGCAAACCCTCTCCTCAAGCGGCACAACGATTCTTTTTGTCACGCACAAACTCCGCGAAGTGATGCGCTACAGCCACGGAATCACGGTATTGCGCCGGGGGAAAAGTGCGGGAGACTTTGTCACCTCCGAAACGAATGAACAAGAATTGCTGACGGCAATGATCGGGACACAAACCGCCGCCCTTCATTCTCCCCTTATTTCTGAGACATTCGAGAGAGCCACCCTTGAGCCAGCCCTCAATAGGACGCAGAAAGAAACGAATAGTTCCCATTTGTCCTTGTTAAAATTGGAAAATCTGACCGTCAAAAATGCACGAGGCGTCGAAGCCGTCGAAAAAGTTTCACTGGAGGTGAGGCGTGGCGAAATTCTCGGTGTGGCAGGAGTGGACGGCTCCGGTCAGCGCGAACTCAGTCAGGCACTTGTCGGATTGTTGAAGCCGGAATCGGGACGGATCACCTTTGATGGGGAGGACATCACCCGTCTTTCTGTGAGAAATCGGCAACGCAAAGGCATTGCTTATCTCCCCGAAGACCGTCACAAAAACGCGGTCGTAATGGATTTTACGGTGACGGAAAATTATCTGCTCGGTCATCAAAACGAAGCGAAGTGGGGCGGCGGAATCCTGCTGAAGCCGAAGACGGCACTCAATCGCACCGTAGACATCTTAAAACGATACGATGTCCGTACTGCGACAGGCGGGGCGTCCCTTCCGATTCGCACCCTCTCCGGCGGCAATCAGCAAAAAGTCGTGTTTGCCCGTGCGATGGAAAGCAAGCCGAAATTACTGATCGCCTGTCAACCGACTCGTGGGCTTGATGTGGAGGCTTCGCGCTTTGTTTATGAGACCCTGCAAACCGCCCGTGATAACGGGTTGGGAATTCTGCTTTTCACGCTCGATCTAGACGAAGCACTTCAGCTGTCGGATCGAATCGCAGTCATGTTCAATCGAAAAATCGTCGGTGTTCTTTCCCGCGAAGAGGTGACATCGGCGCGTGTCGGTGCGTTGATGACGGGCGCAGTGGACGGGGAAAGGCACGCAGAAAAGCAAGGGGAGAACAAAGGTGAATAGCCGCGCCGCACAATCCGGGTTTGTGCGCTCCCTGCTCAGTATTGCTCTGGGACTTGTGGTCGCGGCGATTGTGATGCGGCTTTGCGGTTACAATCCCGGTGAAGCCTACGCCGCGCTTTTGCAGGGGGCATCGGGACTAAAGCCGGGTGCGCCCGTCGCTCTCACCGATCTCTCGTTGGGCGGGTGGCATCTCAGTCTTTACGATCTCGCACAAACACTTTCGCATGTCACGCCGCTTATTTTTACGGGCTTGTCGGTGACACTCGGACTGCGGGCGGGGCTGTTCAATATTGGGGCGCAGGGACAAATGATCGCCGGGGCAATCGCGGCGGCAACCGTGGGACTGTGGGGAAACGGAACGCTTTCGCCGCTCCTTCATGTGCCGCTCACTCTGTGCGCGGGTGTCGTTGGCGGAGCCTTGTGGGGAATGTTAGCGGGTTTTCTGAAAGCCTCGCGGGGAGTCCATGAGGTGATTTCCACGATCATGCTCAACTACATTGCCCTTAACATTTCGTTTTACCTGATCAATCACTCTCTGCTCGACAACACTCCCAATAATATGACGCCCCAGTCTCCGCTTCTCCCAAACTCGTCTCAACTGCCCGCGCTGGTTTCAGGGGCAAATCTTTCGGCGGGGATTTTTCTGGCATTATTTTGTGCGGTGGCAGTTACGTTCTTGATTCGTAAAACTTCGCTCGGTTATGAAATTCGTGCTGTCGGGCTTGGTGCAGAGGCGGCAAAAGCAAACGG
>JACMPS010000185.1 GCA_014377395.1 Chthonomonadaceae bacterium | reverse complement strand
TCGTGCAAACATTCGTAGCGGTGCGATCCTGTTCCGACGATCACTTTTGGAGTGATCGGGTCAGTTGGAGCGGGGTAAAGCGGTCTTTCCGCAAAGGCTTGTGGAGCGAGTGCCGCCATGCCCAGCGCAGTGGTTGCGGTTTGGAGCAGCTCGCGGCGCGTCAGTGAGCGCAAACGGGTCGTTGAATCGGTCATAGAAAAAGTCCTCCCAGAACCCTTATTTGTGCGTGGGAGGACGATATTCCTTCTTTAAGAGGTAACGAAAGGATTTGTTGAGGAAGATGGGCGAAATTGTCTTTTGTAGCCGGGGAATTTATTCCCCGGCTACAAAGGCGCGAGGTCCACCTGCGTGGACTCAATGCAATGCTTCCAACTCTGTTCATTAAAGGAGCAGCATAAGTGTATCAGGGGCAGGAATCTGCAACCGCATTGAGCCTCAGCGTCTGACGCTTGAAACGAATGCAGTTTCCGTTCTAGTTTCCGAAGTGCCTGGAGAGTGAGACGGCGACTCCAGTCTGAGTCCATTTTTATAAAGCACAAGAAGTGCAATTCCAACGATGATGCGGTAAATGACAAAGATATTGGTGTTGTGCTTGCGGACATATCCAAGAAACCAGTGGATGACCGCGAAACCCGTCACACCAGCCACGATTGTTCCGGCAAGATAGGGGACGATCAACGTTCCCAGATTGGGGTCTTTGATCACGTCTTTGAGTTTGTAAAGACCCGCCGCCGTGATCGCTGGAATGCTCAATAGAAAACTAAAGCGCAACGCATCTTCACGAGTGAATCCTCGAAACAAGCCCATTGTCAGCGTGATGCCTGAGCGCGAGACTCCTGGAATTAAAGCGATGCACTGCGATAACCCGATAAGTGTTGCCTCTTTTGCGTTGATGTTGTCGAGCGTTTTCACTTTTCGTGCCATTCGCTCCGCAACAAACAGCACAATTCCGAAAACGATAAATCCAAAGGCAATTACGGGAAGGGTGCGGAAACTGCTATCAATCTTCTTTTCCAGCAATTTACCAATCAGCAAAATAGGAAGCGTCGCAAGAATTACGTACCACCCGATGCGAGCGTCCTGATCTTTCGCGGGAATGTTGAAAGGGGTTTTCGTGCGGAAAATACCTGCAAGGTACTTTTTCACGTCCTTCCAGAAATAGGCGACAATCGCGACAATGGGGCCCAGTTGCACCACTGCGGAAAAAGCCGTGCCGGGGTCGCCCCATCCCAGCAGTTGCGGCACGATGTCATTATGAGCCGTCGAGGAAACCGGAAGAAATTCGGTCAATCCCTCTACAAGTCCGATGACGATTGCGTGGAATAAAGTCAGTGGTTCAGCCAAATCAAAAATCTCCCTCTTCATAATCAAAGCAGTCAGAGATTAAAGAGTACCCGGAAACCCGCCCATTTTTGCCCTAAAAGTGGAAAACCCGTAGGATCACGAGAGGCGACTTCGATCCTCCTTTATCACAGACGGAAGACCTCACCCTTGAATTGTTTCGTAATTGCGACTCGTATCTTCTCTATGGGGCTAGTCCCCGACCGCCCGTTTGTGCTATACTCACGCCGCAAATCGGAAGTGTTTGCGACCACGAATTTTCCAGGAGATCGCACTGAGTGAGCCAGCCCCCTGAGCGAAATGACGCCCGCCTGAGCGCGTCCCCTGCCACCCCCCAGGTCAGTCACCCCAAAGATGTGGTGCTGGAACCGCCTGTGAGAACGCTACCAGACGAGATTTTAATTGAGAAAACACTGGAACGTCTTCTCTCGCCGATAGAAATTCTAATCGAGCAAGAAAGAGAAGAGTCCAGACCGCCGAAGGAGAAACCGGAAATGTCCGCATCGGGTGAGATTGAGAATGATATTGTTGTAATTGGATCGGGCCCCGGCGGCTACGTTGCCGCAATTCGTGCCGCACAACTGGGTGCAAAAACAGTTTGTATCGAGAAAGAAGCCTCCGAATGGGGTGGAACCTGCCTGAACTGGGGCTGTATTCCTACAAAAACGATGATCGCCTCTGTCGAGCGATTGAACCACGTCAAAACCGCCGACAAAATGGGCGTGATCATCAACGGCGAAATTACGTTCGACTTTGACAAAATGATGGAGCGCAAAACCAAAGTCGTCACGACGTTGCGTGGGGGCGTTTCCGCTCTCCTGAAATCGAATCATGTGCGCTCGGTTGTAGGCACGGCGAAATTAGTTGATGCAAATACAATCGAAGTCTCTCTTGCAGACGGTACTACCGAAACGATCCGAACCAAAAACATCGTCCTTGCAACGGGATCTGTTCCCATGTTTCCTCCGGTTCCGGGCTTGGCGCGTGTGCCGACCGACAAGCGTGGCGAAAGCTCCAACGGCGTCTGGACAAGTGACGAAGCCGTTTATGCAAAGTCCTGCCCCCAGAAAATGGTGATTATCGGGGCGGGAATTGTCGGCATGGAGTTCTCCTTTACTTTCCGCAATCTTGGAGCGGAAGTAAATGTGATCGAGTTTGCGCCGGAAATCATTCCCACGATTGACCGCGAAATTGCGGCGGAACTCCGCAAAAGTTTGACTCGGCAAGGCGTCAAAATTCATGTAGACTCGAAAGTCACAAAGGTAGAGCATAACGGCACCACAAACATCATCACCTTCGAGAATGCGAAAGGCGTACAAACGCTAGAAGCGGACGTGGTTCTCGTGGCAACCGGGCGCCGTGCCAATCACGAAGGACTGAACCTTGAGGCGGCAGGCGTGAAGGTGGGCAAGCGTGGCGTCGAAGTAGACGAGTACAACCGAACGAACGTCTCCGGCATTTATGCGATTGGAGACATCACAGGTAAACTGATGCTGGCGCACGTTGCGTCACACATGGGAATTGTCGCTGTCGAAAATGCAATGGGTCACAGCGTTAAAATGGATTTCCGGGCGGTTCCGGGTCCCATTTATACCAATCCCGAAGTCGCCACCGTTGGTCTTTCCGAAGAGGAAGCCCGCGAAAAAGGTTACGACGTGATGACGGGCAGGTTCCCGTTCCGGCCTCTGGGGCGGGCAATGGCACTGAACGAGCAGGAAGGAATGGTCAAGATCATTTCCGAACGCAAATACGGGGAGTTGCTCGGCGTTGCTATTGTGGGCCCCTTCGCCACCGAACTGATCCACGAAGCGGTAATGGCAATCAAACTCGAAGCGACGGTGGACGAAATGATCTCGATGATTCATGCTCATCCGACGCTTTCTGAGGCGATGGGTGAGGCTGCCCTTGACGTAAAGGGCGATGCGATTCACAAACTGAAAAAATAATGGGGATCGGGTGTTGCTCTTTTCCTAAAAGGAGTGACGCCCTTTTCGTTGTAAGCGGTCAGACTTATAGAGAGGGCGCGGACTTATGCCGGAAACGCCCCGACAAAATTTAAGAAGGTGTTGAAAAAGTCTTTGTTCAAGGCTAAATTCGGCAATTGGTGTGTCCGAGTTTTAGCCAATTCAGGGGCGGCACGCCTCCGAGCGCGGAATTCATTTCTGCGGAAGACATACCAACTTTACTTTTTCGACAAAACTAAGGGAGAGAAAATGCGGACTCGGAGAGAACTATTACAGGGGTTGGGGGGCGTGACGATTGCCCTGATCGTGTCGGGTTGTGATCCTGCCCCCGATAAAGGCAAAGAAGGGACGACGGTACCCGGCAAAAAAGCCACCGAAGGCGGAAACGGCGGTAAGCCTATCTTTGCGGGAATTGTCATGGATGTAGGCGGCCCCGATGACAAATCTTTTAATGCGGCGGCGAACCTCGGTTTGACTCGTGCGATTGCCGAACTCAATATAGACCCTAAATCGAAATATCTCCAGTCCAAATCTCCGGCGGATTATAAGCAGAATCTGACCTCCTTTGCTTCTCAGGGTGCCAGCGTGATCATCGCCGTTGGCTTTGCAATGGCGGAGGCACTGAAAGAAGTCGCCCCGCAATTTCCGGGCGTTAAGTTTGTAATCGTAGACGCCGAAGCCCCGAAACTTCCGAACGCCGCTTCCCTTCATTTCAAGGAAGAGCAAGGTTGCTTTATGGCGGGCTACCTTGCGGCATCCATGTCGAAAACAAAAACAATTGGCTTTGTGGGAGGCGTGGAAATTCCTCTGATCAAAAAGTTCGAGGCGGGTTACAAAGCCGGAGCGAAAACGGCGGACCCCGCAGTCCAGGTCAAAGTCACTTATACAGGCGATTGGGACGCGCTCGACAAGGGCAAAAGTCAGGCGGATCAACTCTTTGCAAATGGAGCTGACATCATTTTCCATGCGGCAGGTAAAGCAGGTCTGGGCGTCATTCGTGCCGCCGAAGCAAAGGGCGTGGGCTTTTATGCGATTGGAGTGGATCAAGATCAGGACGCCGAGGCTCCCGGTCGTGTGCTGACTTCAATGGTTAAGCGCGTGGACGTAGCGGTGTTCGATACGATCAAGGCGGTGCAGGACGGACAATTCGTTGCAGGAGAACGAATGTACGATATTACGAAAGGTGGCGTCGGACTCTCAGAAATGAAGTATACTAAGAAAGACGTACCTGTAGCAGTAATGGCGAAACTGGACAAAATTAAGACAATGCTCGGCGCAACCCCACCTACGATTGTGGCACCGACGACACTAGCGGAGTTTGATACGTTTGTTGTACCAAAAATTGACTAGTGCAAAAGATTGATTTGAGAAAGTTTCCGACACCTCTTCCCATGCGGGATTCTCTATGAATTCCGACATAGGAAGAGGTTTTTTAAGTGTCCTGTAATATATCAGAAAACTTTATAAAATTTAATCTTGGAAAAGCAGTAGAGGAGCGTTTTACGTGCGTAAACAACTATGTTTTGATAAATAATCATTTTAATGACATAGTAAAAATTAGGAGAGTAGAGAGCGAATGCCACGAGCAAACGGAATTACACGTCAGGAAATCTTAACTGCAATCAAGGTTTTTGGAGCGATGACTGCTGAAGAATTGTCACATCGGTTGGAGATTTCACCCGTTGCCGTGCGCCAACACCTCACCTCACTTGAGGCAGAAGGGACAGTCGCGGTAGCGGTGGAACGGCGGGGGTTGGGGCGTCCCTCGCATCGGTATCGAATTACGGAAACAGGGGATGAGGGCTTTCCACGCGCCTACGATCTTCTGGCGACGCAATTGTTGGACGAACTGAAAATCGAGAGGGGCGAAGAGGCAGTCAAAAACCTCAATCTGGCTCGACACGAACGTTTGAGGGCTTCTGTTGCAGGACGATTGCAGGGAGCGACACTGCAAGAGCGGATGCAAAAACTGGTGCAACTCGAAACCGAACGCGGCTACATGGCGGAGGTGAAAGAGGTGGAAGCGGGAGAATTCCTGTTCATCAAACGCAACTGCGCCGTTTGCTCGACGGCACGACACTACCCGGAGGTTTGTTGTGGGGGCTTGGAACCTTTGTACACAAGCGTACTCGGTGAAGTTAAAGTTCAATTGGAACAAATGCAGGGAAAAGGATCGTCCGTATGCGTTTTCCGCGTATGTGAGGTTGCGCTCCCTCAACTCCAACCTGGAAATGCCGTTGAAGAAACCCGAAATGGTCTTGCTCGGAACAAAAAACAAACCCTCGCCGTCTTATCGGAGGAGGCAATCACGCATTAAGTTTATGGCGTGATTCGCATGACATATCCCGAAACATTTGTCCCCCTCAGAAACCGGTTTCTGAGGGGGACAAATGTTTTTTGCTGGGCATAGAGGAAAGCCCCCACTCTGATCTCGCCCAATCAGCCCTCCCCCAAAATCTGGGAGAGGGAAGTCAAGGCAAATGCCCGTTCCTTCTTTGTGCTTCTCTCTTCGCGCCTTTGCGTGAGATTATCTTTCCTCTTGTCTTTTCTGTGCCTCTGTGGTCTCTAACGAAGTAGGTGTTTGATTTTTCTTCATTGCGTAAGGCGAGTCATCTAGTCCACATACAGAAACTCATTCGCCGCAAACAGCGTCTGGCAGAACATCGCCCAGGTGCGTGTGCGTCGTTTGGTGGCATCAGGCTCCATTTGCGAAAGAGCGGCGTCGAACCTTTTCAGGAAAACGAGAGAACGAGAGACCTCAGTGGGAATCGCAGAACGAGAATAGGCACGAAGGTACGCAGCACGAATTCGGGCGTTATCACTCGTTACTTCTGTGGCGAGGAGAGACTGTGCGAAAGCGGCTGCCTGTTCCATGACGAAAGGCGAATTCATCACATAAAGAGCCTGTGGCGCAACGGTTGTAGTTGCTCGTTTTGCGTTCACCATTGAGGGGTCTCCAAAATCGAATGCCAGAAACATATCGAACAGTGCATTACGGATAATTGGGAGATAAACGCTTCGGCGCAGGGCGTTGTAGTTGGCGGCATTGCCGGATTGATCGTTGGTGACGTAATCATTATTTTTCGTTATCAGCAGAGTGCCGCCCATCTTCATGTCGAGCGTTCCCGCCGTTGCCATAAACGAGTCGCGCAGGGGTTCCGCCTGAAGACGCTGGCGATTCATCCGCCACAGCAACGTATTATCGGGATCAACCAGTGAGGCTTTCGGATTGTTGACAACGCTTTGTTGATAGGTACTGGAAAGCAAAATTAGCCGATGTAGTTTTTTCTGAGACCAATTAACGCCTTTTGGATCGGTGAAGGTTGCCGAGAGCCAGTCGAGCAGTTCCGGGTGCGAAGGACGTTCGCCGACAAGCCCGAAGTTGTCCGGGGTACGCACCAGTCCCGCCCCAAAATGATCCTGCCAGATACGGTTCACGACAACTCGCCCGGTAAGCGGGTTTTTCGGATTTGCAATCCACTCCGCAAGTTGCAGGCGTCCACTCTGAGTAGCAGGAATCGTCGGGGCAGGGACGTTGGAAACCACGCTCAGGAAATGGCGTGAAACCTCTTCACCGAGGGTGAGGTGATTGCCCCGAATATGAATTTTACAGTTTTCGATGTGTCCCTCATCCACCGCCATTGCGATAGGGGTTGTCGGCATTGCGTCCATCATTTTTTTGACTTCCGCTTCTGCCGTTTTGACTTCGGCGGTTGCCTTTGGCGAGTAAAACGCATCAGACTTTTCGGGAGCGGAGAAAATTCCCTGATGACCTGTAAATTGTGCCGTGAAATCTTTTTGCTCGGTGGAGAGAGCGGCGGAATCTTTCGGCAGTGAGGCTAAAAGTTCCGCGAGATGCTCCAGCACCGCCTCCGGCGACGAGAACGCTTTCCCCTCAAAATTTGCTCGAACAAACGGATTGATCACCCTTCCCGACTCAAAGTGAATCGTGATTGGCGTTGCATTTCCGGCGTCTTTCTGCCCTTCCCGAACAAGGTAGACCGGGAAGAAAAGAGGGCTGTTCTCTGGTTTGGAGAGCGGTACCGCAATCTGTCCAATAAGAGCGGGAATCAAATTGGCGGCTTTTGCGATGTCCTCGACGCTCACTATTTTTCCGCCGGGAACCGTCTTTTCATCTACCGAAATGAGAATGAGTTTGTCGAGGTGCGGAATAGACCCGTCACGCTCGATCTTTACGGTGTTCTTTCCCTGCTGAAATGCAAAAACCCCTTGCGATTCCCAGCGTTGTCCATCGGGGTTCCACGATCCTGTCACACTTCTCGCGGCATCTTCACGCACGATTTTGCCGTTGATGCTCAGTTTCATCGGGCGTGACTCTTGTGCCGCGTAGCGCAGTTCCAACCCGTAATTTCCGGCTTTCGGCAGGTCAATGTCCCACTCCGCAAAAGTGGGGGCACTTCCGGTTTGGATCACGCCGATTCCTGCGCCATAGGTTTCCGTGTTTCGCAGGGCATTGCCGCGTATAAAGGTTTCCGCTTCTACGAGTTTGCGAACTTCGCCCGCTTCAGGTTTCAAGTCTGCACGAGAGAAAATACCCGGTTGACGCGCCACCTTCCATGCCGTCAGCAAATACTGTTTCGCGGCGGGGATAAGGCTACGGGTGAGTTCGGCGTCGGCAACTTGACGCACCTCCCTCAAACTTTTTTGTGCAACAACAACTTTTTCCTGGTGTGCGGTTTTTGCCGCTTCGGTTGATTTTGTGGCGAGTGAACGCTCGTTCCAATTCGACACAAAACCTAAATTCGCCATTGTTTTCGTGCTTCTGAAAATTCCGGCAAGAGCGTAGTAGTCGGCAGTCGGGATCGGATCGAATTTGTGGTTGTGGCAACGCGCACAAGCAACCGTCAAGCCAAGAAAGGCTTTGCTCGTCACTTCGATTTGTTCATCCACAATGTCCATCACCATTTTGGGCTTGTCCTGTTCCGCCAGAACTTTCGCTCCTAGCGAGAGAAACCCGGTGGCGGTAAGACGCTCATTCCGCAGGTTTTCATCCGTTGTCGGCATGAGATCCCCCGCGAGTTGTTGCTTGATGAAGTCGTTGTAGGGTGTGTCCTTGTTGTAGGCGGCAATCACGTAATCCCGATAACGAAACGCATTGGAAAACGCAAGATTCTCGTCCTGCCCGTTCGAGTCGGCGTAGCGTGCCACGTCGAGCCAGTGCCGCCCCCATCGTTCGCCGTAATGTGGCGACGCCAGAAGGCGATCCACAACTTTTGTAAAAGCGGTGGGCGATTTATCGTTCAAGAAATCCGCCATCTCCTGTGGAGTCGGGGGCAACCCGACAAGATCGAGAGAGACACGCCGAAGCAGAGTACGCTTGTCGGCGGGAGGGGCGGGCTTTAATCCTTTTTCTTCCAGTTTCGCCAGCACAAACGCATCAATCGGGTTTTTGACCCACGCAGAGGCTTTCACGGTTGGCGCGGGCAATTTTTTCACCGGACGAAACGACCAGAAATTAGCGGCGGTAGCAGGATAAGCGGGAGCGGCTTTCGTCGCTTCAACAGGCTTTTTCGCATAGGAGGGGAGGGATGCGCCCATCTTCACCCACGTTGTAACGGAGGCGATTTCCTTGTCGGAGAGTTTGCCGGCGGGTGGCATTTTCACTTTGCCATCATAGTGAAGGACGGTCAGGAACAAACTTTTCTCAGGGTTTTCCTTTGCAAAAAGTGGCAAACCGGACGCTCCGCCTTTTTTCCAGCCTTCATCGGTGTCAAGACGCAGTTCCGCCATCGCATGATCTCCGCTATGGCAACTCAGGCACTTATCGGCAAGCATCGGACGAATCTTATTCTCGAAAAACGCAATTTTCGCCTCCTGTATCATCGCAGGAGAGGTGGTTTTGAGGTCGTCGGCGTGACCTATCAGCGCACCGAAACCGAGGGCAAGGACGGCGACATTGGCGGTAAGAAAAAGAGTGTTTTTTGTTGAGATAATCATAAGAGTGTTAAGGCAATTTCGCAAGTAAATAGAAAAAATAAATCAAAACAGGATACGTCTTTAACTCTGACACGTCGCCATGCCTCATGTTTCAAGATTCTACCATACTTCCGGGATTTGGAAAGACGTTTTGTTCTGACCTCACCCTATGTCGAAAAGTCGTAGCAGTGAATCAATCTTTTCCCCGGAGGGAGTCCGGGGAATGAATTCCCCGGCTACAAAAGCGCGAAGACAACTTGCGTGGGCTCAATGCAAAAGCAATAGTGATGAAGCCTCTCGCAACCTTTTATTCGATCCGGCAAGCACGAATTTAGTGTCCGCAGGACACGGGGCGGAACGCCTCCTGGCGCGGAATTTATTCCTGCGGCATCCGTGTTGCGGCAAACAGACCTTTCTAGCCCCTCCCCAACCCTCCCCTTGCATAAGGGGAGGGGGCCAATGCAGAATCGCTTTTGCTTGAGTTTGTACGAGGGGAGCAGATCAGACCGTTGACTCTTCGTCCACGCGCACATAAGCGTGGGGCTTGAGGGAGATCGAAACCTTCTTTTCCTTCGCGGAGAGGGTGGCTAAGCGCGAGGTACGGAACGCTTCGGGGTCGGTCAGCGAGAACTTCTGCGTGGTCTCATCAAGCGTGAGGACGGTGACGGTTTCTTGACCCGTGCTGTGGAGAACGCGCAGAGGTTTGCGGGTCAGATTCGCGTAAAGGGTTCGCATGCGGTCTCCTTTTCTCAGTTGAAGGGCGATCATTTGCAGTCGGTCAAAGCCTTCTAGGGGAATCACAACGCCGTTCTGAAAATCGGCAAGATCACGAAAAACATAGTAGAGCGGGAAAATCGTACCCGGCAAATCCTGATTCCCCGGCGCGTCCTGGTTCCACAGGGCACTTCGGTAGGGTACGGCATCTGTGTTTATGTCCATAAGACCCTGTTGCGCCGCTCCCGAAAGAAACGTCGTACTCTGAACTCCCGCACGAGCCAGAGCCTCGATCACGCCGAGCGTCCACCCCGCCCCGAAGAGTGTTGTCTGTCGTGGGTCGCCAGGGGGTATCATCCCATCTCGTGGGCGGAGCGTCACGGGAGAAATCGAAATCGGCAGACCGGGAGCGAAACTGCGGACGGTTTCGGCGGTAAGCGGAATTGCCTCGAACGTCTCCACAATCGAGGCATCATCAAAGGCATGAACCTGTGGATTGATCGAATAAGTCACGCCGTCCAGATCACCGACATCGGGGCGGTTCCGGTTCAATTCCGTGAAATTGCCTTCCGTACCGGCATAAATCGGAGCCATAATTCCGGCGGAGCGCAAAATCTCCTTTGCCAATTTCACCCATTTGGCATCGGTAGATTTCTCGTCCCTGTGAAAGAGAAGAATTCGGTCAATCTTATGTTGTTGTGAGGCTCTTGCCAACTGATACATAAAGTCCACTAGCTCATCTTCCGCGTTATTGGTCAGGTAGATTGCGACTTCACGCGGAACTTCCGGGAGAGCATGTGTAAAATTGAGAATCATTGAATGTGGTTTGTTGCCGTCATCTCTCTCCGCTCTTGTCATCAAGTACAGATGATTGGGCTTCAATGCCTCCATCAAACTTCGAGCTCGTTTATCCTGAGTCGTTAGTTGAGAAAATCCGATTTTCGGCAAATCCAATGTCTCTGCGTTAGAGACTGCGGAGACGGTGAACTGCGGCTCGATAAAACGATTGACAAAGCGGGCGACTCCCCGCAGAGGTTCGGGCAAAGGCGGAACGGGGCGAACACTGACAGACTGCTGAATTTTGGTTCCTGTCGTTATCGGGACGGGGTAGGGGAGAGAAAGCGGGGTGCTGTAAGTCTTGAAGGAAGCGTCCGTCCAGTTGCGTTGATCTTCCATCTCGAAAACATCGCCTGCAAAGCGAGTTTCAAGCCACCTCTCTGGCTCCGATTCTGCACCCACCTTATGTGTGATCCCACGAATATCGAATAAAGGCTGATGCGGAGCGATCAAGTCCGGCAACGATCCCTCTTCGATTGAGTTGTCGGTGTGCTGAATACGCACTTCCACCCCCGCCGCCGAAGCGGGGTGTAG
>JACMPS010000184.1 GCA_014377395.1 Chthonomonadaceae bacterium | reverse complement strand
TTTTGTTACCACGAGGTAGAGACGCTTCTGGGGTTCAATAATCTCTTTTTCAGTAGAATGAGGAACCCCTGTGATCAGATCACAATCGCGCTTGTTTCCTCGAATCGTGACTTTACAGGGAGCATAATCGAGATGACATCCTAAGCCTTGAAAGATGTTGTCTATGTCCGGCAATGCCTGTTCCCCGGTTCCCTGTTCATTTTTATCAATGGCGTAGATTGAAAAAGTATCACTGCTCCAGCCACCAAACGAAGAGGATCTCTTTATTTTCGCAGGCTTTAGATTAATCGGTTTAATCGCTAGTGTTACAGCAGCTTCAGGCGATTTTGCATCGAACATCCAGGTACCCAGTTCGGTTTTTTTTACGCCATCCTGCACGACGAGATGGAGAAAATAAGCCTCTTCCTGTGCAATCTTTGGCGTCTCTACTCGAAAATGCCAAAAATAGACCCCTTCGACCCGCTCTAACCGGGTTCTCTCCGCATTGACAAAATGAAGCCTTACACCTTCGTCCAACTCAACCGTACTGCTTCTGCTACCGTTACGCAACCAACCGGAGAAAAAACTTGCAAGGATCAATACATTCAATAAGATCGAAACGAAGATCGCGGCTTTTACACTTTTCGACATGGAATTTTCCTTTGGAAAGCAAAGAACTTACTCTGCTTTCACAGTGCCATCGCAATACAGCACATAATTTTTTCCGTTGTTCCGTCCGGGTTTCGGCAAAAGGGTCAGGTCGCCTTTCGCGCTTTTCGAGAGATCGCTCGACTCGAAGAGAAGCGGCGTCTTTGCGGCGTCGGGCATTTCCTTGAGCTTTTTGCCGTTCAGTTTTTTTCCTGCAACCCCCGTGAAATAGGCGTAACCGAACTTATCATCGTGGAGGTCTGAGACGACAGGGGAATGAAGCCACTCATTTTTCGTGATCTTCGAAGCGAGTTCCTCATTATCCATCCACTTTTCGGCGGGGGGCAATCCGTCCCAATCCTGTGTGTAAGTCTCGAACGCAAAATAAAGACTTTTCAGATTGTCAACACTTCCCTGATCGGCTTTCGCCTCAATCTTCGGAGGAGCCTTGTCAATCCCCAGCGTGGTGATCGCAGAACCGAGTTCATTAAATTTAATCTTGAGAAAGCCGAACAAACTCAGAGCGATTCCCGCACAAAGCAAACTCATTCCGGCAATGCGTTTGCCGCCCTTCCAAACTTTCGGGTTCCAGAGATACCCGGCAATCAAAGACAGAGCAAGAATAAAGCCCAGTGATAAACCGAGAACGAAAACGCCTTGACCGACCTGATGCACCTGTGAGCGTCCGATGCCGCCGAAGAGGAAAACTGTCACAATCGCAATGATAATGCAGGTTCGCGCCGAGTTTTGCAGAGGCATCCGATTTGCAAGCGTCCCGCCTACGATTGCAAAAATGACGCTCAGTCCGACAAATACCAGCAAAATAAGGTTCAGGTTCGGTATCAATCCGCGCTCTCTTCCCTGAATTCGACACGGGCATAAACATCTGCGAGTTTCAATTCACCGTTGATCGGCGCGAGCAAAAGCGTACTCTGGAGACCCTTCACCGTGATCTGAATCCACTCGTTTGTGGGAAAACGAAAATAGGCGTCTATTTGCGGCTCTGTCTGTGAGACCAGTAGAACGAACTGAATTGTCGGCATCTGCTGATAGCAACTCAGTTTCCTGGTACGATCCCTCTTCTGAGTTGACTGAGACGCTACTTCAACCACACCAACCGGATTGGTGATCGCGTATTTTTCATCGAACCTTCCATTTCCGCAAACAACCGATATATCGGGGTAGTAAAATTGATTGCAAGCCGCAACATAAACGGCAGTCTCACTTGAGTAATGCCGACAACCAGACCCAAATAATTTTACGGCAAACAACGTTTGTAAATTGCTAATCAACTCCGAGTGCTCCGGTGTGCCACCCGCCATCGCAACAAGCGGGTTATCGCCCCACTCTACAACCCAATCATCGGGAATTTGATCCTCTTCACCTACGCGCAATGGCACTATTGCGCCGTCCCAATATTCATATTTGCCCTCTTGAGTCTCTGCCCACTCAAAGTATCCGTCTATCGAAACCCGCTTTTTCTGAATTGCTACCGACATTTCGTTCTCCCGCTACCCTACCTCGACTTGCTTAGAACGGCAGGTAGTTGACCGATTTTGCAATGAGAGCGAGTGCGATAGACGCCATTGCAATTAAACCCGTGCCACAGGAGAAGCCTGCCAGCAAGACCGGGGTGTACATTCGCCAGTTGTCCATACCAAAGCGTTTTGCGAAGTATTTCTTACCGAGCCACGCACCGAGAAAAGTCGGGATTGTGTCCATTGGCCAGGAACCCGTGCCACCGATAAAGCCATAGAAAAACAGTCCGGGCAACTTGAACAGCGCGAAGACGTTGTACAAAATCAGTCCTGCGCCTAATCCCCAAGAAACGCGGGTGAAGTTGATCGCTTCCTTCACCCAGGTAATCCCCGTATCGGAGCGGTTGATCGTGTTGAACATTGCCTGAAAAGTTGCTTGAATGGGCCAGACTTTTGCGGCGAAAGGATGCTGTGATGACGGAATCTGACTTGTGTGCCAGAAGAACGCCCAGAAAGCGAAGCTCGCAATCAAAATCACCGGGGTCATCATCGCTTCCACTTTGACGACGGAGATAAACTTTGTCCCGGTTAGTTCGATTTCGCGGAAGCGTTGCGCCATGCCTCCAAAGTCGTTAAGCGGAATCGGGGCATACCAGATGTCGGCGTAAGGATAGCCCGATTTCATAATCGAGACCTCCTTCAGATAGGGGAAAGTCACGCCGGTTCCGGTAATACCCATCATTCGTGCCGAGACATAGGAGTTGATCGGTGACCAGATCAGCCCATAAAAAATGAGGAGCCAGAAGGGAAATGTATGCGTGTCCCCCGCCTTGCCACTCGGACCGAAGCTGAGCAGATATTTTGTCAGAAAGATATAGAACAGGGTAACGGTAAACCAGAGAGCAAGCGGAATCCAGATATTGATGTCCCCTCGACCCTTCGGCAATTTGATCTGCAAGCCACGATTGATTCGCTGGCGGCGCATCTCCCGGAACGCCTTGAAGACGCTATAAAAACCAATTGCCGCGACTGCGAGTTGTAAACCGATTCCAATGGACATCCAAAACTTGATGTCGGTTGCTTGCTTTGTATAGAAGGCATCCATGCCCGGCGTCCAACCGCTTGACTCACTTGTGCCGAAAGCACCTGCGGCATGAAGAAACGGAGCCAGGATCACACGACACAAGATCGAACCAATGAGCGATCCCTGTACAATGGGATAGGGAATGACAAATCCTGTCAGAACTTTGGTGAGATCGCCGGAGATGCCTGTAATTGCACCGGGCAAGATCGTTTCCGTGTTTGTCGTGAGATCGAAAAACGGAATCGGAATCAGCGTAAAGGCTTTGTTAAAGACAACACCCGTGAAAACAGGTATCGCAATGTAGAAAAAGCCAAAAACCAAACCGATCATCGAGCCAATCGAGAACACACGCCAACGCCACGAATCTTCTTTGCTTGCCGCATCTGCGAGCGCGGTTGCACCGGAAGCCGCAACGGGAGCCATCGGAAAGGGAAGGCGTTCAATATCCGAGGTAATTCTGAAGAGGACATAGCCCGCACTTTGCCAGTTCACCCGACCAAGAACGTTTCCAACGACCAGCAAAAGGATAGGAACCAGCCAGTCTGCATGGAAAAAGGTACGATTTTGCAGGGCAATGGAACCCGCAGGGGGCACCACCCAACCGGGGATGTCTTTGGCAACAAGGGAGGCTTGAGGAGACTGAATGAAGTATTGATTCCAGATCAAGGCTCCAAAGGGACCACCGGAAATACCACGATCCGCCAGCAACAAATCGGTAAGAGCCGCCGCCACATAAAACAGCATATAAATTTCTTGCCGTTTCATGGGGAGGAACGAACGACGCATGATCTCTGCGAAGAGAACAATCGTGACCCACTCCGCCGCAGCCCCTAAGCCCTGCCCTGCGACAAGCCCCAAATAGAGCGCACCGGGCAACATAATGAAGCCGACGAAAAGTGCCCCGGCGACGGTTTTTCCGCTGAACCCGTCCTCGAACTGAGGCTCACGCTCGGTTCCCTCTTCGCCTTCGTCCTGCGACTCAGTTTCGACTTGTTGTCGTATTCGCGCTAGCTCGTTCTCTTCCGACACCTGTATCTCCTGCTAGTATTAAGGACCAAGTGTTGAGTGTTGAGCAGAAAAGCGAGTCCTGCACTCAACACTTAACACGCGATACTTATCACTCTTTAATTCCTGCCTTTTTTAAGGCGGCTAAAATTTCTTTTTCCTGATACCCGATCATTGCGGCGATGATTTTGCCGTTTTTGCCGATCAAATAATTGCAGGGGATCACGTTTATGTGGTACTTTGCCGAAACGAGATCACCATTATAAGCGGAACGGAGCGTGAGTTTGTTTTTCGCCCAGAACCTTGCTACATCTTCGCGAGTCCCCCCTACATTCGTCGCGATAACCCCAAAACCCTTCTTGCCAAACTTTGCGGCGAGCTTGTTGAGACGCGGCAGTTCTTCGATGCAGGGCGGACACCAGGTTGCCCAGAAGTTCAACAAAGTGACCTTGTTCTTTTTGACGACGGTACTTAGGGTCGCTTTGTCGCCACTGAGCAAGGGTAGCGTGAAGTCGGGGGCTTTCGTCCCGGCTTTCAACAAATCTTTCGTTGGATCCTGCGCCGATTTTGCCCCTGCTTCTCCAAACAGCAGTCCTACTACCAAAACTAATAAAATGAAACGTTTCATACTTTTACTCTTGCATTGTGTGCGGGTCTAAAATTCGGACACCGGGTGCAAACCCCGTATCAATCGTGAGGTTTCTTTTGATCAGGATTTTCCTTCCCGAAGGATTGGAGCAATCTCAAGTCTTGGAAGATTTTTCGCACGTTTCGTTCGAACTTTTGATAGGAAGGCAAAACAGCCAGAGAATTCAACTCAATCGTCTGCCCTACAGATTGATAAATGTCTCCTATCGTTAGCTCTCCTCTTCGGCGACGGGGTAGGCTTTGACGTGCAATCCGAATCGCCGCTTCGATCACCTGTTTTGGATTTGCAATTTCTTCTGGTTTGCGGTGAATTTCCAATTCTGCATCGCTTTTATCTGTGCCGATTTGCTTTTTTAGCAGAGATTTATCTGCCAGCATCCACGCTTCTTGCATATAAACGGGGATGAGCCAGGCGAGATGCCGACATCGTTCTTGCATGTCTGCGTTCAACATTTCGAGGGTGGGTTCGATTTTATGGGTAATGACAGTCTTATCGGTTCTGTCGTCTGCATCGGCGTGGACACATAACACGGTTATGTCGTAGAGTTCCCTTCCACTTTTCGAGACATCCAATACCTGATCGGCGAAACCTTTCTGAAATGATTTCAAGGGAATAATTTCCACAATTTCTATTGTATCCCAACAATCGAAAGCAACACGCTCAAATGTTCTTCTGACAACACTGGAGAGAAAGCGAAGATCCGTTGTCCCTTCCGCCAGTAGACCAATTAAAACTTGTTGGGTCAAATCGAACTTTCTACTTCATGTCGAAGTATGCTGTCGCCAGATAATCCTGTACCGCTGCCAGCGTCAGTTTTCTGTCGACTTCTGTGAATTGGAGTGAGAACTGCGCTTTATTTGCAACAGGTAACAATTTGCTCACACGAATTTTTTGCCTTACGCCGCGAATCTCAGTTACCAAAGTCGTCATACGCGAGAGCCAGATACTGACATCACAATTATTTTCCCATTGATTTATTGTTCCGACTACAATTGGCGAATGGGTATTGACAATGACCTGACGCAAGAAAGTGTCTACATCGTAAAAATTCACACTCAGGTCTTTCAGCAACCGCATCATGGATTCAATTCGGTTGGGATGAATTCCATTCTCCGGTTCCTCGAAGCAGAGCAGGCTTTTATGTTCGCTGTCGTACTGAAGAATACAGAGTGCCAGTAACCGTAGTGTCCCCTCGGAAAGCACTCGTGAGGAAAACTCGATGCCGTCTTCACTGAGCAAACCAATCATGAACTGTTTGTTCGCTTTGTCGTCGTGAATGACGATCTCCGTAAAATCAGGTAGAAAACGATTTAGTGTACGCGACATTTCAGCGAGAACAGCATTATCATCCTGCTGAATACGGTGAAGGGCAGAAGCCAGATTTTTCCCGGTGCTCGTGATGCTGTCGCTCGCATTGATCTCCTGGCGCGTTGGTTCACGCAAGTCTGCCGGGTTGAGTTGCAGAAATTTCCAACTTCGCATCTCTTCTTTGCAAGCGAAAACGTGTGGGAAGTCTACAGAATTGGTTCCGCTGAGAACCGTTTGTCCTGCGACATTGGCAGGAGTGCTTTTCCCTCCCTGTTTTCCGTCCTGCGAAATGCGAATGGCTCCGCTCGAGACTTCCGTCGAAATATAGGGTGTGCCGCGTCTCCCTGTAGTTACTTTCGGACGCCAATGCTCCAGCATTTCTCGGGGGATATGTGTTTTCACCCATGAGTCTTCGTCGTGTTTCAGGTTGAGTAACGCTTCGTAATTGACGACGAGGTTTGCCATTCCGTTCTTCGCGGAAATACGATTTATCCGTAATTCATAACGTAGTCGCGTATATTTAAGTTCGGCTTCACCACCCCAGTTGTCTTTCACCCTGCGGTTGAGCAACATCTCGACCTCAAAGGTCATAACATCGGCATACTGGTCTTCGCCATATTGCGTGAAGAGTTCAATCGCGCTTCCACGTTGCTCTCCAAAGGCTGTCTTCAGATCAACCTCCGCCAACCGCGCCAGCAATTGAAGCGCATCGAACAGATTACTCTTTCCGGACGCATTGCTTCCTGCAACCACTGTGAGAGGAGTAAACTCCATTTCGAAGTTTCTAAAAGACTTAAAACCATCTATTTTGATTCTGGTAATCATCTTTTACTTTCCCACGGAAACATCACCTGCACAGGCAGACCTCATTTTACGCGCCCGATACCGGATGCGCCCCCCCGAAGTCCGGTGAGATCACATCAACCGCAGGGCTAGGCGCGTTTGCTTCGCTCAGGTAGCGGTCGCGGTCGGCTTGCTTGAGGGTGCGCCAGATCAGGAATTGCTTGCGGATCGTGTTCAGAAAGCGGCGGTTGACTCGTTTCCAGTTTGAGATATCGCCCGACTCACGGTCAATCAGAAGGCGAATGTCGAATACGTCTCGTGCTTCCGTCGGAACCGTTTCGAGTGCCACACGCTGAGACACACCGAGGTCAAAGGGAGCCAGCCACGTCATGCACTTTACCCGGTACGCAAGTCCATTGTTGGTCTCGTACTCTTCCGAGGAAACGCCCTGCGTCACAAAGTCCCCGATGCTATATTCCTCATAGGCTTGAAACCACTCCGTCAAAAAGCCATTCAAGCCAGCCGCCTGATCGCCCGTAACCGCGAAGGGAAGCGGAATTGTCCAGTGATCCCCGTCAGGATCGGGAATTTTCCACGTTCGATCCGAAGCAGGTGACGCTACTTCCGCCGCCTTTTTCGCGGGGAAGATCGTCGAGAGAAGGACAACGGAAACAACAATCAGCGTTGTCATCACCGCCGAGACCGATGAGAAGTTCAGATAGAGATCGGGCAACAGATTGAAGGTCGCCAGCACTTTCGAGGTGAGTTGCCCCAATATATAACCTGCCACGGAACCGAGAATGGCGTAAACCAGTGCCTCCGCAATGAAAAGCATCCCGATATGGGACGGCGAAAGTCCAATCGAAGAGAAAATGTGAATCTCTTTGATACGCTCATAAACGGAACCGAGCATCGTATTGAGGACGATCAATGACGCAATCAAAATCGGGAAGAAAATCGTCTCAACGCCGCGTGAGGAGGTTGCCGCAATCGAGGAGTAGCGATCCACTTTGCCCCGATCTTTCGGAATGACAGCGTCCGGTTTGTCAATGCGCCCCGCGTAGAGGTTCAGTCCAAGACGGTACATCAGGGGCTGAAGCTTCTCCATGACCTGCTTCGGGTTCTCAAAGTCAATCGCTATCGAACGCAGTTCCGCCCCTAAATTTGTCGCCGTCTGATAGGGAATAAAAAACACCATGTCCGGTTCGAGATGCGTGTATTCCTTAAAGCCCTGATCGCCGCCGCCCTTGCCGCCCGTTTTTTGCTTGTTCATCGCAATAAAGTCGACGGGAGTCAGCGTCTCGTTGTCGAGGTCTGCGATTTCCTTCATACGTTGCGAGTCGAGAATTCCGATGACCGTGTATTCGACGCCGGAATAAGTAATCTTTGCCTTGCCGACTTCCGTAGGATCAACGCGCAAGACGTTTGCAATCACGTCAGGCAAGACCACGACGTAGGTATCGCCCGGTGCAAACCAGCGTCCCATTGGCTTTCCGGCGGCATCGGTTTGGAGGGCGTCCTGAGGACGGGTGATCTTCGCTTCCTCGGGAGAAAGACCGCATAGGGCTTTCGCTTCGTACTGTTTGTCGGCGCGTTTCAGGGTCAAAAAGGACTGCTCCCCCATTTGCGTTCCGAAAAACCATGCGCGTGGAGCCACTGCATTTGTACGCCCGAACTCGTCGTAAAGAGTACGATAAGCAGGTTCCTGCAACGGATCCCACATCGCGGTACGAATCAAAATTCCATTGTAGCGGGGTCCTCGATCCGAGGGAGCCGGAACCTGATTGAAGCGCATTGTCTGCACGACGGAGGTAAACGAGAGAACCGTAAACGTCAACAAAACAAGAGTCGCGCAGGTAAGGTAAGTTCGCGTTTTTCGCTTTCTCATATTGGAGACGCCAAGATTGAAGGCGGAAATCGCAACGGAGACGCGCCCTAAATCCGCTTTGTGCACGCCCCCCGAACTCTGACTCATCTGCTTGAGTTGTTCCTCGAACTTGCCCGCAATCAGCGAAATAACAATCACGGAGAGGGCAAGCATGATAAACGCCAGAAGGACGATTACCGTTGAATTGGTGATGTCGAACGCCGGGTGAATCTGCGAGAACAACATAAACAGCAACAGGAAGATGCAACCCGCCGTCAGCAATTGACGCTTGAGGTCGAAAAATCCGAACAGCAATCGCTCCATGAAGTAGGCGAAGGGCATCATCAGCGCAAGGTAAAAGAGAACACCCTGCACAACATCGGATGCGGTTTTCTGCACATCGGGGTAAGCCCGACTTTCAAGTCCCCATGCCTCACGGGAAGCCGCATCAAAACCCTCGTAGTCGCGTCTTGCACGGGCGGCTTTGGCGCGTTGAATGGCGTCCCAGGCACGGTTATGAAGTCCCGGTACGCCGTCATTCGATTTCATATCGAGAATGCGGTACTTCGACAATTTCCTCATACGCGAGTCGTCGAGTTTCCACATATCTTCCGCAACGTGAAGAGCCGTATCGTAAATTGCACCGGAGCGAGCAATCTCAAGGCTTGGGTCGCCGGGGGATTCATCTTTTAAGCCCATCAACTCTGCGTTTTGCTGATCCTTGACGGAACCCGCCACAAGATAACCGATGCCTTCCGCCTTTTTGCTCGAGTCAAACGGATTTTTGGGATCATATTGCGAGTTGATAAGCAGGAGGCGCACCGCACCGGGTCCGCTACTCATGCCGATTTTAAGGCGTGTGCCGGGTTGCGAAAACAGAACCGCCACGTCCTCGACGTAAGAGCCGACAAGGGAGGGATCGAGCGGATCAATCGCAAAGCCGTACATTCGAGGTTCGCCGTTGCTTTCCCCATCATACACGTCAATGGAGGTCAGGGCGCGAAGCGATTGCTGATCCACAAGATCATAGATGGCGGTGGCAACCGCGCGGAAAACGATAATCGGGGTTTCTTTGGTGGCAGTTGTCACCATGAGGTCAAGAGGCACGTACTTCGCACCACCGGAACCGAGATCGGGGGCGTAATCAATCTCGCCGCGATCATCAAGATGATACGCCGCCATCAGCGTGGGCTTGTTCGAGCCGTAAGCGGTGAGCGGGGCAATCCCATGAAAAGCAAAGAAGTTGGCACCGGGAGCCGCCGTTTGAATCATGTTGCCGCGCACGCCCATGAACGATTTATTACGGGAGCGAACTACGACAAGGGAACCCGCGACTTTCGGGTCTGAGTTGGCGATAAACGACTTTTTAGGGTTGAAGATTTGCACTCGCCCCTGCACTGTTGCAAAACCGCCCTGCAATGCCATGCGGCTCCACTTGGAGGGGTCAGCAATCGGCATACGTTGCGCGTTCACTTCACCGGGAGCGTTGGTGTCAGTGACGATGTGCCACATCAGGCAATTCAGCAACTTAACCTGAAAGGCTAGGTTCGCGACATTGACTTTTTCAACCGTGTCGTAAGGTGTGTCCACCACGTTACGGGAGTCGTCCGTCGAAGCGAAGGTGATGCCGTTTCCGCCTGCCATCGTCACGGCTTCTGCATCATAAGCAGGCTTGCCGGAAACAAAGTTACGCCAGTTTTTGCCGTCCACCGGATTTACGCCATCGTTGAAGTAGCGTTTCCAGTCAAAGCCGAGCGTGTTCCCGACTTTCTCGGCGTTTTCACGGCAAACACGGGCAATGTCGGAAAAGCGTCCCTGAATATCTTCACGGATATCGTAAAACCAGCCCTTGTAGAAAATTCCGAAAGAGCGTGTCTGTGAAGTGAGATCAAGCCCCGCCCACAGATAAATGTCTTTGGCGGGCTTGTCTTTTTTCTCAAACCAACCGGGCTTAATCCATTCGTCCATGTGCGTATGCACGTATTCACGAATCCCTTGCAAGGCTTGAAAATGTGCGGAGGTCGCTACAAAAAGCATCGAACGCTTGGGAGGATAAGCCTTAAAAGCGCGAATCATTTCCAACATCGCCGCCATACCGCAGGAGGTGTCCGCGCCGGGAGCCAGGGCGGGAACAACAGAAATCGAGTCGTAGTAAGCCTGAACGACAATGATTTGATCCCGGAATTTGGGATCGGTGCCGGGGATAAAGCCCGCGATGTTCTTTGCATTGCGCGTCACCCAGGGCATATCGCAGGTAAGTCTGACTTTAGGCGGTTGCCCACCGAGGCAAGCGGCAATGAGGGGAGCGGCTTCTTTTTGCTTGATGAAAAAACGGGGGATCGTGATCGGAATTGAGATAAACTTAGCTTCCGCCTCGCCGCGCATTGTGGACTCGGGAGCAACAAAGATCACGGCTTTTGCACCGAGACGGGGGGCGTTCATCCACTCGGCGGCGCAGTTAAAGTCCACCATGACGATTGCGCCTTCAACATCCTTGCCGTTGAAGTTGCGAAGTTTGCCGTCACGCACATAGATCAGAGAACCCTTAAGTCCGTCTTTCGGCAACATGGAGGTGCGAATCAGATTGGGCCAGAGGGGATACATCGTTGCGGAGGAAACATTTTTCGCTCCGCTCGTGATCTCGATTTTCGCGCCTTTGGTCGGGTCTTCGACAACGGGGTCAAGCGGAATCGTAACCGGGTAGGTGTCTACCGCCACGTTCTGGAGTCCGAGAGCGCGGAACTGAGCTTCGACATAAGCGGCGGCTTTGGCATCGCCGGGGTATCCGGCAACTCGCGAACCAAATCCTGCCAGCGTTTTCACGGTCGAGGACAGGTTGGCGGGTTTCACAAAGCCGTTGAACTTTTTGTAAGCCTCCTGCAGTTCAGGCGCAACATCGGCGGCGACGTTACCCGGCAAGGCAATGAGAGCCAACGTTGCGGCGAAAAAAGCGGCGAAATTGAGGACGAATTTGCCGGTTCGGACAGATACAGAGCGATGAGCGCGGTTCACTCGATCACAGAGCATGGACGCTTTCCTTTTTGTTCCCGGAAACTAATTTCCCTGAGAGCGGATCGTTTTACCCGGACAGCAAAAAGCCATTCGGAAGAAAATCTCTAAATTTTTGATGAGGTGGCAAACTGGCGAAACTTGATTACTAACGGAGGGAGAGTACCTTCTCATAATAACACAATGAGACGCAAAAATCAAGCAAACGGGTTGCGAGGTTTTGCAAAGGCTTGTGCTTCTCGGTGAAAGTGCGTCTTCCAGGGGTATTTTCTTTAGAAAACGTGCTTGTAGAGTCGTTTGTGACGGCGAAAAGTTACACCCCTCTCTTTGCGAAATCAAACAAACCCCCGCCCTTTTGCTTTGATGACGCAGGTGTTACAAAAAGTGAGATTAAGCGTCCATTAAAAGTGATCCGATAGCGGAACTGTGCAGGAGATCGAGTGCGTCTCGGTGAAACTAGAACAAGAAGATGGGAACGGAAGCAAATACCTTGCCCACTGCCCCATTTATTCAGGAGAAGAGGATACGTGAAAAGAACGACGGAAAAAACTTCGGCGATTGCGATTGCCGGACTGGTGTTGGTGGGTTCGATGCTTGCGGTGACGGCATTTGCCGCCCCCTATCAGGGCAAAAAGGGCAAGAAAACCGAAACGAAAAAATCGGCTGCGGGTAAAGTGGACAAAGTAGCACTTGCAGCGGGCAAAAAAATTTACGATGCAAATGGGTGCGCCAACTGCCACAAAATTGCAGGCGCAGGCGGTGCCTCCGGTCCCGAGCTGACACATGTGGCGAAAAACCCGAAGCACACCCTACAATGGCTGGAAACCTCGATTGTCAACCCGAAAGCCGACTCGCCTCAGTCTTTTATGCCCGTCTACAAAGACAAAATTAAGGGCAAAGACCTGAAAAACACCGTCGCCTACCTGAGCAGTCTTAAGTAGAGGAAAGTGTTAAGTATTGAGGTGAAGATTTCCCTCTATTTTCCTGTAATCCTGTGTAGATTGAGTGTTTGTATATCTTAATACTTGACACTTAACACTTGTATTTTTCTCTCTAACCATGATTGATTGTCACGAACTCACAAAGCGATTCGGTACTTATACGGCGGTAGATCGGTTCACCTTCTCTGTGGGAGAGGGTGAACTGTTCGGGTTTCTGGGGCCTAATGGTGCGGGCAAAACGACGACGATCAAGATGCTGACGGGTCTTTTGCGTCCGACTTCCGGCACGGCAACAATCGGGGGCTACGACATTGAGCGAAATCCTCTTGAAGCAAAAAAACTGTTCGGGTACATTCCCGACAATCCCTTTCTCTATGAAAAATTGACCGGGCGAGAGTTTCTGGATTTAATGGCAGACCTCTACGGCGTGATTCATCGTGACCGAACAAAACGAATCACGGACTTGTTGCGGCTTTTCGATCTCGAAGAAAAGGGCAACGAAATGATCCAGGGCTACTCACGCGGGATGCGACAAAAAATCTCGCTTGCGGGTGCCTTGATTCATTCGCCGAAGCTGATTTTGCTGGATGAGCCGACAGTAGGACTGGACCCGCGTGGTTCGCGCACGATGCGTGATGTCCTCACCGAGCTGACGAAGCGCGGCGTCACCGTTTTCATCTCGACGCATATTCTTGAAATCGCGGAGAAACTCTGTGACCGGGTGGCGATTGTGAACCGGGGTGCGATTATCGCGATTGGAACGGTGGAGGAAGTGAAGGCACAGGCACAAAACGCCGTCGAGTTCCCTCCCGATCATGCCCCCACCCTCGAAGAAGTGTTTCTGGCTCTTACGGGGGACACAAACACGCTTGATCTCGGCGACTATCTGGGCGAATAGATCTGCCATGAATGATCCAACTCATCTCACGCAAAGAAGAGAATCAACCACCCACTTCGTTAGAGACACAGAGGCACAGAGAAGAAATCAAAAATTGAGGGCATTTGTCTTGACTCCCCTTTCCCGGACTTTGGGGGAAGGGCTGGAGGTGGGACCTCATGTGAATTATCTGAGTCAAGGGAGAACAGAGGACAAAAATGGAAATCCGAATACTGGAAGGCGACGAGCGAAACCTGTGTAATCGGCTCTGGGCGCAGGCGTTCTCACGAGGCGAACGCTCGACGAACTGGATTGGAGACGATGAAGGGAATGACGAAGACAAGCCCCCAGTCGTTGTTTGTGGTGTGTTCGACTCTGCCGGGTTGCAGGCTTGCCTTACGATTAACGGCTACCAACTCTATTTTGGCGAAAATGTGATTCTCCCGATGGGCGGCATTGGAGGCGTGGCGTGTCTTCCTGCCTCACGCGGAAAAGGTTATGCGGGTGCGTTGCTCAAGTTCGCTATTGACAAGATGAAAGAAGACAAGCAACCAATTTCCGCGCTTTTCCCGTTCAGTTGGGAGTTTTATCGGCGGTACGGCTACGAATGGGTGGGAGTACAACGCGACACTAAATTACCGACGAAAATTCTTTCGACTTGCCTTGAAACGGAGAATGTGCGTCTTCTTGAGGACAACGAAATGGAGCGGATCAAGCCCGTCTACGAAAAGTTTGCAAAAGGATATCGCGCCTGCCTCAAGCGCCCTGAAAGTATCTGGAAGGACTTTTGTACTCACTCGGAAAAGCGATTCCGATATATTTACGTTGCCGAGTTCGACGGTGAAATTGAAGGTTATGTCAATTTTACGTTGCCCGAAGAGGGTGATGACGCTCACCTTCGCGAGTTCGTCACGCTGACCCCTCGCGCTCGTCGTGCGCTCTTCGGCTTGCTGAAGCGGCACGAAATGCAGTTTACTCATTTCCATTGGAAAGCCCCGGAAGACGACACGCTCTGGGGGGCGTTTTATCACTGGGACATCGAAACGAAGATTCGTCCAGTTTACATGGGGCGCGTGGTAGATGCGGAGACGGCACTCGCTTTGCTCAAGCCTTCGACTTATTTTAGAGGGGAATTCCGGCTGAAACTGGTCGATAGGTACGCCCCCTGGAATGAGCGCGTTTTGCGGGTAGCGTTTGGAGAAGGAAACGTAGAGGTCGAGGAGACCGAAGCAAAACCGAACCTCCGCATGGACATTCAGGCGTTTTCACAACTCTACTTCGGTTCTCCCGACGCGGATTACCTGCTTAGAGCGGGGCGAGTGACAGTCGAAGACGAGGTTGCTTACCATGCGCTTCGGTCTCTTGTTTCGGGTCCGCCAGTGTTCACGAACGATCACTTTTAGTTTTTGGCTTTATCCCCTTATGCAAGGGAAGTCCTGTGAACCGTGTAGGGGCGTCGCTTGCCACGCCCTGAATGAGGGCGCAGAGAGCAACGCCCCTACGCCCGTTTGTGGTTGGAGCGGACTGGGGTGGAATTAGAGTGTGGCGAATCCTCAACACGGCATCAACGGTCTTAAAGACCGCCGCTAAGCACCTTCGGTGGAGGCGTCCTTCGGGCGCGATGCAAAGAGAAGAACAAGGAAAGAAGGGGGAAAGTCTCTACCTCAACACTCAACCCTTAACATTTCCCTCTGGCTTACTCTGCCTTAAAGAGTTCGTCAATGAGACGGTAGCCGTCCTCAAAAAGTGTTTTCGTTTCGAGTAGAGCGCGTTCGTCGTAGGGCAAGACTTCACGGCGCAGGGGCATTTCCGAGTCGTAGAGAAGATAGGGAACAGGTCCAATTTTGTGTCCGCGTGTCGAAACGGGTGTCATGTGATCAGGGGCGCAGAGAATACGAAACGGCTCTTTTCGCTCTTTCAGCATTGCCACCATTTGCCCGACAATGTGCTTGTCGAAGTTTTCGATGCCTCGTATCTTCTCTTCGATGCTTCCCGCGTGTCCTGCCTCATCCGGTGATTCGACATGAACCCACACAAAATCATGGCGTTCGAGGGCGGCGAGAGCATAAAGCCCCTTTCCCGCGTAATTCGTATCGAAGTACCCGGTTGCTCCAGGAACATTGACGATCTCAAGCCCGGTCAGTTTTCCCAGCCCTCGAACCACATCCACCGCCGAAACTACCGCTCCCGTCATTTGTCGTTTTCTGAAAAACGAGGGCATGACAGGGGTACGCCCCGGACTCCAGAGCCAGAGCATATTGGCGGGTAATTTGCCTTCGGCGCGGCGTTCACGATTAAAAGGCAGGTCGTCCAGCAGATTCAGGGAGTCTTCAATAAAGGCGCGGATTTTTGTGTCGCCCTCGCCTTCCGGGTAAATCTCACGGAGCGGCTTGCCCATGTTTTCATGTGGCGGGGAAGTTTTCACGTCTACAGGCCCGTCTGTCCACCGCAAAATGTGCCGATACGAAACGCCGGGGAAAAGTCGCATCGCACGAGTCGCAAGTTTGTCGTTGGCAAGGGCAATGATCGGACGTGCCTCTTCCGTCGTGATATGCCCCGCGCTGTAATCAAGAAGATTCGTGCCGTCCGTTGAGATGATTGAGCAACGAAAAGCAACATCTTTTTCGTTAAGGGGAATGTCCATTGCGGCGGCTTCAATGGGCCCGCGCCCGGTGTAGTACTTGCGGGGATCATAGCCAAGCAGAGCCATGTTCGCCGCATCGGAACCGGGGTACATTTCGGGGGGCGTGACCTGTACTGCCCCCACCCGTCCCGTCTCTGCAAGGCGGTCGAGGTGAGGGGTTTTTGCGGCTTCGAGCGGGGTTTTTCCGTCGAGTTCATCGCAGGGCAGGTCAGCGGCACCGTCCGGTACCAGCAAAATGTATTTCAAGGCGTTCTCCCGGAATCTTCGACCGGGAGTTGAAAACTTCCGGCAACAAAAGCAAGCGTCTTTCAGACGCGATACAAAAGCACCTTCTCCTTCTAAATTTTTGCATCCTTATTCTGACAGATGAAGGGGAACAAAAATCGAAGCGAGAGAGATTGATGCGTCTGAAAGACGCCCGTTTTTTCTGCCGGGGTTTTCAACCCCCGGAAAAAAGCAGTGTATAAGATGAGCAATTTAAATTTCGTAGGCTTAATGCAAAGAACAAAAGCAATCATGCTACAGTCATGTTTGCAGGACTACCGGCGTAGCCGCTAGAAGGGCATTTATTCCGCTGGGATTGTACCATGTCGAAAGTGTGCCGATGTCTCTCAATTTTTATTCTTCTCTTCATCTGAATTCATTGATGCAAGTGCTTCCGCGAGAGACACAGTTTTTTCACCTGAGGCTTTCGCCCGATCATAGGCGCGAATCGCATCCAACTCCTCTTCTGCCTCCAGCAATGTCCTATAACGTTCCGGGTTCAACAAGACTGCGACGCGCTCTCCCTGGGAATTGACTACAAATTACCGATCTGTCGTTTGCATCATGGATGTTCCTAACTTTTGATTTCGCGCAAAATAGTGCCGCCCCCGACAACGACTTGCCCTACGTCCTCCCCCGCACCCCCATAAAAGACGGCGGACTGACCGGGAGTTATTGCCCGTTGCGGCGTCTCGAAATCAAGAAACGCAGTCTCGTTTTCTTTGCCGGGGGTCAGGAGGGCAAAACCTGCTTTCGCATTGTAGCGAATTTTTGCCGTCACGGGATAAGGCGTTTCTACGGCATCGAGAGAAGAGATCGCACTCCACGAAAGCGCATCCACCTCGCAACGAGTTCCGAAAAGGTCTTCGTCCTTACCAACGACAACCGTGTTGGTTTCGGCGTCAATGGAGACGACAAAAAGCGCACCGTCCGAGGAAGAAGGCAGTCGCTTGCGTTGCCCCACCGTGTAAAAGGCAATGCCAAGATGCTCCCCGATGATCTTACCGCTTGTGTCTCTGAGTTTGCCGCGCTGTGCCACCGCCGGGTTTTTCTCCGTTAGAAAGGTCACGTAGCCCTCTTTCGGAACAAAGCAAATTTCCTGACTGTCGGGCTTGTTGGCAAGTGCCAGACCCCATTCGTTTGCAAGGCGGCGCGTTTCCACTTTGCTGTCGAGATGACCGAGCGGCATCAGCGTTTTGGAGAGTTGTTCTTGCGTCAAGGTGTAGAGAGCGTAGGACTGATCCTTGTCGGTGTCCTTTGCTTTGAGGAGTTCGTGCCGTCCGCTTGCTTCGTTAAAGCGGATGCGCCCATAATGCCCGGTTGCGAGAAAGTCAGCACCGAGGTTTTCCGCCTGACGTAGCAACTCATCGAATTTCACGCTTCGATTGCACTCCACGCAGGGGTTCGGGGTTCGTCCCTTGCTGTACTCGGAGACGAACTTATCAATGACTTTGTCCGCAAAATAATCCCGAAAATTGAGGACGTAATGCGGAATTCCGATCTTCGCGGAGGCACGTCGGGCGTCCTCTACTGCGCCCAAAGAACAACAGCCGCCGTATTTGCCCTGATCGGCGTGTTCCTGCCAGATTTGCAGGGTAATCCCAATGACTTCGTAGCCCTCTTCTTTCAAGAGGGCGGCGGTCACGGCACTATCAACTCCGCCGCTCATTGCGGCAACCACTATACCTTTGCTCATCATGCCCCCATTATCCCATAATCAAAGCCCAATCGTACAGAGTTTCTCTTTCCCTCAAATGCCGCTCCTTAGAGAAAGTCTGGCGGTAGAAAAGCACTCTCCACCATAAAATACGCTCTGCAACGAACTCTTCTCTCGCATCTGAGAAATACGGGAGTAGATTCATGTGGATTTCAGGTATAATCTTTTATGTTGGACTCTATTTTATAATTTCAGCGTGAAAGCAGGATACAGCAGGGGCGAACGTGCGTCTATTGAAGAGAAGCACTTTATCGTGTCTGCTTTTTCACATTCACATTTCTCAAGGTTCCTTTGTCCTGATCTCAGGCATCGGGAGGCGAATTTTGTCACAATCACTCCTACGTACAATTACTCTGGTCGGGGCAACGGGTGCCATTTGCGGCGGTTTCCTCTGGGGGCGTTCCTTGGGAGCGCAAAGCACCAATCACCCAAACTCGACTCTTCCACAAATTATTTCCTCCAATGCAAAATCTTTGCTGAACAGAAGCAGACTCTCTTTTGGAGATGATGACAATGTTGACCCGCTGACCACAATGGAGCAGGTGCTGGGCAAAGTCGAAGATGATTTCGTGTGGGGGATCACAAACGAAGCCCGCATGAGCAACGGGGCAATCCAGTCCGCCTACCTCTCTTTGAATGACCCAAAAACTTACTTTTTAGACCGTACCATGCGTGCCGCAAGACAAGACGCTCTGACTGGAACCTTTCATGGCATGGGCGCAATCACGATCTTGCAACGCGGCAAAGTGGATAAATACCCCACTATTAATCTGGCACTTGTTTCGGTGGAACCCGGTAGCCCCGCCGAAAAAGCGGGACTGAAAACCGGAGACAAAATCACCTATATCAATGATAAATGGATTGTCTCTTACCCGACAGGCTACGAAATCGAGAAAATTCAAAAAATCGGCGGACAAGATCAAGTGAAGTTGCGGGAAATGTTTAAAAAGGCGCAGGATAAATTCAACAACGCTCTGACGGCTTCCCGTGCAAACAGTTTGCTGACAACCGGCGAAGGAAAAACCTATAAGTTGACCGTCGAACGCGCAGGCACCCCTACCCCACTTTCTGTTGAAGTGACAACCGCCACGACCCAGGTAGACCCGGTTCAGTTCAAGGAGGCAGGCAACGGTATCTATCAGTTGCGTGTCCGTCAGTTTAACCAGAAGTCGGCTGTGGAAGTGAACAGTGCCTTGAACCGGATTCCTGCAACCGCGAAAGGTCTTATTCTCGACCTTCGACAAAACTTTGGAGGCGTGAAATCGGTGGCTCTGCCGGATGTTGACGGTTACGGGGCGGCATTAAAATTAATTGGACGTTTGACAGGCGGCACAACCCTTAAAATCGAGAAAAAGCCAAAATCGCCTCAATCCCTGCCTGTTGCTTCGGGCGGAACAAAGATTGTTGCCCCGATTATCGTTCTCACGGATGCCGGAACCTCTAATCTTGCGGAAATGGTGGCTTCCGCCTTGCGCGAAACACGAAAAGCAAAACTCGTCGGCGCAAAGACTTATGGCGATCCGATTTTGCAACTCTATTCCGTTTTCGACAACGGAACCGCCGCTGAAATCGCAACCGCTAAAATGTTGACCATGCTGGGAACCGACTGGAAAACGGGGCTTATTCCCGATGTCCTTGCGGGTGAAGACGCTCCTCAACGCGCAATCGCAATCCTGACAAAAGGCTAAAAAGGGCGAATGGTTTTATTATGAAAAATCAAAAAGATAATTTTTTCTCCCGTTTTGTGATTGTTCCTATTGCGGCAACCCTGATTTCCGGGTCTATTCTTACGGGATACGGCAGTCAGAGAGTCTTTCCGGCAAAGGCAAAAGCCGCTTCTATTTCCGTCGAAACCGCACAGTATGTAGCGGATGACAACCCGGCGGCGAAAGCCAACAGCCTTCCAGTAGACGACGGCACCGCCGGACAATCCGGCAATCCGATCAAAGACTATAAAGTTGCGCTCGATCTGCTTAAAAAGAACTATTACGGTGAACCGCTCGACACGAAAAAGACGCGGCAAATCACGTTTGACGGCATTCGGGGGATGTTGGGTGGGTTGCGCGATGTCTACACCAGTTTCTTCTCTCCCGAAGAGTGGAAGGCGATGCAGGAGGAGAATAGCGGTTCTTTCGAGGGCATCGGGGCACTGCTTAAGCCGAACGAAGCCGAGAAAACGAAGGAAATTGTTGTTAAAGAGCCAATCGAAGGTAGCCCTGCGGACAAAGCCGGAATTAAAGCCAACGATGTCATCGTCAAGGTGAACAATGTTTCGGTCATCGGCAAAACCACAACTGAGGCTGTGAAGTTGATTCGTGGGCCCGGCGGCACAAAGGTGCATTTAAGCGTTGTTCGCGGAAAGCAAAGTCTAGAGTTCACGATTGTTCGTGCGGCAGTGGAATCGCCTCACATGAAGTATGTCATGGAAGACCCTACCGCCAAAATCGGACGCATCACCCTTGACTTTTTCAGCGAAAAGAGTGCAGAGCAGATTGCTCATGCCCTCGCTGAACTCAAGAAGAAGGGCGCGAAAGCGATCATTCTTGATTTGCGAGGCAATCCGGGCGGACTGTTAACCGCCGCGATTGACATTTCCAGCATTTTCGTTCCGCGAGACCTGAAACCGGAATTGAACAACATCGTTGTTATCTCAAAAGAGGGTTCCGGGCGAGAGTCCAGCCGTAAATTGCGCGGCGATTTTTATATGTTGGATAATCTACCGTTTGCCGTTCTTGTGAACGAGGGCAGTGCCTCCGCCTCCGAGATCGTGACCGGGTGCATCAAGGATTATGGCGTTGGAACGATCATCGGTGAGCGCACCTACGGCAAGGGCAAAGTGCAGTCACTTTATCCGCTTCCCGGAAACTGTGGCGTGAAAGTGACAACAGCACTCTATTATCTGCCAAGCCACAAAGACATCAACTATCAGTCGGACGAAGACGGAAACCGAGTTCCTAAAACCGGAGGAATCATGCCTGACATCATCGTTTCCCAACCCGATGCCAACCCTAAAAAGTCGGACAAAGAGAACGATGTGCAAATGCAAAAAGCACTGGAGTTCCTTCGCGCTCGTGTGCAAGGAATGACCACGCAACAAGCGACCAACACCGTAAAGCCACTCAAGTAGTTTGTGATACGGAGAGAAGGCGCAGGGCGATCTGCCTTGTGCCTTCTCTCTACTCCCTTACCTTTTATGCAAACCGGAAAATGTTTTGCCCTCCTTTTTATTGCTTTGATTCTTGCCGGATGCAAAGGCAAAGAAGCCCTTCCGCCAGAATCAACTGATATTCCCTCACCTCGCTCTTCCGAGGGGAAAAGCACTCTCTCCGATCCCCTGCCCTCGATCCCTCGACTTGCGGGCTTTGTCCCCTCCGCTTTCCAGATCGAACGTTCCGGTTTAGATAAACGCCTTTTCGCTCTTACCTTCGATGCCGGAAGCGATGCAAAAGCCGTGTCACCGATTCTTGCGGAACTGAAACGGCGAAACGTGAAAGCCACTTTTTTCCTGACCGGAAAGTTTTGTGAGCGGTACCTGAAAGAGTGCAAAGCCATTGCCGACGCCGGAATGGAGATCGGTAATCACTCGTATTCACATCCTCAATTTACGAAGCTGAGTGACGCAGACATTAAACGGCAATTGGAGAGGGCGGAGACGGCAATTCGCAAGGCGTGTGGGAGGGGCGCAAAGCCACTGTTTCGTTTTCCCTACGGTGCGGAAAACGCTCATGTGCGAGCAATCGTAGCAAGGTGTGGCTACCAATCCATTTACTGGTCGCTCGATTCGCAAGATGCGTTCCGTGAGGAAAAAAGTGCGAATTTCGTAGTGAATCGCTATGCAAAAAAATTGAGGGGCGGTCAGATTTCGCTGATGCACGTTTCAAGCCTGGGATCGGCACACGCGCTCCCACGGGTGTTTGCACAACTGGAGAAACTTGGCCTCAAGCAGGTTCCCGTCAGCGAGATTGTGCGTGACACTATTCTGGCAAAGCGCGAAAAGTCAAGGGCGAACCGCAGAGTTTAGCCTTTTTCCGTTCACGGGTGGACTATCCGAAATGTGGTAAAAATGTCTCTGCTCAGGGAGAGAAATTAACCACCCACTTCGTTAGAGGACACAGAGGCACAGAGAGAGACAAATACGGAGAGAGGGATTTATCTCACGCAAAGACACAAAGAAAAGAGAGAAAAGCAAAAGAAGAAGAGGGTATTTGTATTGGCTCCCCTCTCCCGGATTTTGGTGGAGGG
>JACMPS010000183.1 GCA_014377395.1 Chthonomonadaceae bacterium | reverse complement strand
TTCAACGGTGATCACGCCGTCTTTGCCGACTTTCTCGATGGCGTTTGCCACGAGGTCGCCGATTTCTTGGTCGTTGCCGGCAATGGAAGCGACGTTTGCGACTTTCGCCTTATCGTCCGCAACACCGACTGCATTCTTTTTCAGTTGAGCGATTGCCGCTTCAACTGCGATTTCGATGCCCTTTTTTACAAGAAGGGGATTTCCACCCGCCGCCACGTAGCGCAAGCCTTCGTTGACGATGGACTGTGCCAGCACGGTTGCCGTCGTGGTTCCGTCTCCGGCAACGTCATTCGTTTTGGAAGCGACTTCCTTCACCAATTGTGCGCCCATGTTCTCGTAGGGGTCTTCGAGCTCGATTTCTTTTGCGACGGTTACGCCGTCTTTCGTGATGGTGGGGCTACCCCATTTTTTGTCAATAACGACGTTGCGACCTTTCGGTCCGAGTGTCACTTTGACGGCATTTGCCACCGCGTTTGCACCGCGCTCCAGTGCGCGTCGTGCTTCTTCATCGTATTTTAGTTGCTTCGCTGCCATAAAAACTAGTCTCCTGTTGGGAAAAAGTGTTAAGTATTGAGTGTCAAGGGCTAAGGGGTAAGGTTTGATTCCCTTTGCTTAGTTCTCGCCGCTCGATCCTCGACACTAGCCTTCGATTACTGCAAAAATTTGATCTTCGTCCAGAATGATATAGTCGGTGCCTTCGAGTTTCGTCTCGGTTCCGCCGTATTTGGCGTAGATGACGGTATCTCCGACTTGTACGGTGAGGGCTTTGATGGTGCCGTCATCGAGCAAACGCCCGGAGCCAACGGAAATAACCTTGCCCTCTTGTGGCTTCTTTTTTGCGGAGTCAGGGATAAAGATACCGCCTGCGGTCTTTTCCTCGCTCTCACTCGGTTTAACGACGACTTTGTCGCGTAGCGGACGCAATGCCATAGTGTGTGCCTCCTGGTAGATTCAGAACAAACGGATTGTTCGCTTGCCTCACGGGTGATGTTACGGGTGTTTTCTGGCACTCGGTTCCCGTGAGTGCTAAAAAGAGGATACTTGATTTGCGGTGTCGAAGTCAAGGAAAAATCAGGAAATGTCAGAACCGAGACCTAAAAATGAATGAAATCAAACTCCGTCAACTGTTGGAAGCCGTTCACTCCGGCGCAACTGCGATTGACGACGCCCTGCAATCCCTACGTGATCTGCCCTATGAGGCACTGGACGACTTTGCAAAACTCGATCATCACCGTGAATTGAGGCAGGGTTTTCCCGAAGTAGTCTACTGTCCCGGCAAAGCACCTGCGCATTTGCTGGCAATTGTCGAGAAACTTTCCGTTCGCTCCGAAAAGGTTCTCGCCACCCGTGCCGACCCCGAAACTGCCGCTACCCTGCTGAAAAGATTTCCCGAAGCGATCTATCATGAAGCCGCTCGAATTGTGGTCGTTACCCATAAGGAGGGAGAACATTCGGCGGAAGCAGGGGATTTTTCTCACGCAAAGACGCAAAGGCGCGAAGAAGATTTATCTGGCGATCCTGACTCAATCTCCCAACCTCCTTTTACGCTGGTGCTGGCGGCAGGGACGGCGGATTATCCGGTTGCGGAGGAAGCGGCAGTCACGGCAACGGAAATGGGGTGTCGGGTAGAGCGATTGTACGATGTGGGTGTGGCGGGGCTTCATCGTTTGCTGGCGCATCGGGAAACCATTCAGAAGGCATACGTGTTGATTGTGGTGGCGGGAATGGAAGGCGCGTTGGCATCGGTGGTAGGCGGTCTGGTGTCGCGTCCTGTCATCGCCGTGCCTACTTCCGTTGGATATGGAGCGAGTTTCGGGGGGCTTGCACCTCTGCTCACGATGCTCAACTCCTGCGCGGCGGGTGTCTCCGTCGTCAACATTGATAACGGCTTCGGGGCAGGCTACCTCGCGGCAATCATCACGAGAAGGTAAAAGCCGCGTTTGCAAACCACCCGCTCCGCTAGAGATACAGAGGCACAGAGAAGAAAAACAGAGAAATACAAAAGAGATTTCATCCACAGATTAACACCGATGATAGGGATTGAAAGGCAGAAGAAAGTGTCAAGTAGTGAGTGTTAAGCGTTGAGGTGAAGATTTTCTTCTCTTTTGCTTCCTCCCTTTGCGCCTCTGTGTCTTTACGTGAGGTTTCTCTCTCTCCCTGTATTTCTCTGTGCCTCTGTGTCTCTTTGTTACTCCAAGACAAGTGGGTGGTTCACAAATCGTTGCTTCATTTGCCACGCCTGAAAATTCCGATTAAAGCGATGAGGCTGGCTAATCCTGCGGAAAAGCGCACCCAGCGAACACGGGAGTGGACACGGCGAGTAGCAAACTGAGGTTCGGCAACAGGTTCGGGTGGAAGAGACGCTAAGATTGAGTCAATGGAGCGAAGTTCTTTTGGGGTGAGAGACAGAGACGGGAGCGGCAATGTTCTTTGCCACTCCCGCTTTATTAAGGTGTCTGTTTCCGCCAACTCATTTTTGACCGTTGCACAGTAGGGGCAATGGAGGAGATGGGCGTCCACGTAATTCTGAGAATTTGGATCGAGTTCACTATCGAGATAAGCCGACAAGAGCGACTGGGTACGTCTGCATTCACCCCCGCCGTCCACATCCGAATCAGAGTTGAAGTCGGGTGTAAAGGGAACGCCACTAAAGGACATCGGCTGACTGCGTAAATCCTGTGGAGACGGGAAATCAATGCCGTTCAGTGGCATAAAGGGAGAAGAGGGGACGCCGCTTGCGCCCCCGGTCTGACCTGTTCGAGCGAGTCCTTGCGGAAGACTCGACAGGGATTTCGCTCGATTGATGCTGGAGTTCAGCATGAGATAACCTCTTTCAGTGTGTCACGTAATTTCTCACGCCCCCGGTGAATCCAGGAGCGGACGCTGTTGACGGGAACGCTCATTTCCTCAGCGATTTCGTCGTAAGAAAGTCCTTCCAAAAGGCGCAGGGCAAGAGCCGTGCGTTGTTGAGCGGGAAGTTGTTGCAGAGCCGCCTCGATTTGTTCCTGTCGCTCGGTGCGAAGGGTATGCGCTTCCGGTTCGCCGTCGAGTGTGGAAGCGAACGCCTCCGGCAAGACATCAAGGGAGCAGGAACGGGCGGTTTGACGTGCCTCCGCCGACTGCGCCCGGTTAAGGCAGTGGTTGACGGTGAGGCGACGTAGCCAGCCCCCGAACGCGCCGCGCCCGGAATACTGTCCTAGTGCATTGTAAGCGCGGAGAAAGACTTCCTGAGTGGCGTCTTCGGCGTCCTCAGGACGACGCAAGACACCCCGGCACTGCCGGAAGACAACACGGTAGTGTCGCTCGACCAGCGTGCGAAAGGCGTCTCTGTCGCCCGCGAGTGCGCGAGCGACCAACTTTTCGTCCGTCGGAAAAATGTTCATAATGTCTAAAATCGTCTTCGAGGCTCCGGGCGTTTGGCGTTAGAGATTGCGCCGGGAGTACTTCTCAAAGGGGTTGACAGACAGAACGAAAAGAAAGTTGCAGGGAAGAGAAATTATTTTTTCTTATCCTGCAACGTGTTGCCTTTGCATTAATTCCACGAAGGTGGACTTTGCGCTTTTGTAGCCGGAGGTTTTAACCTCCGGACAACCTTTCAACTCTCACCGGAAAGAGACTCCGGGGAATAAATTCCCCGGCTACACACAAGCGAAGTCCACCTCCGTGGACTGAGAGGATGAAGACAATCTCCAACTCAACACTCAATCCTTAACACTCTCCCTATTTCGATGTGATTTCAACTTTGAGGCGTCCCCCGCCTGAAATAAATGCCGTCAGTTTTCCGTCTTTCACCTGAAAAGGGGAAGGTTGTCCGTTCGCCAGAAAGGTTCTCGGAGTGAAACCGGGGCGCAGTCGTGCCGTTAAAAGCATCTGGCGGTACTTAGGGTTGTGATCGAAGGTCAGGGTGACGCTCTTTCCGTTTGCGCCTACAGAGCCGTCGAGATAACCCGCAGGAGTCCAGTTTGTCAGAGTGAGGGGGGCATCACGGGAAAGTAATTCGCCGACAACGTTAGGGGCTACCCATGCATTGTTCCGGTTTTTCTCAGCGGTTTCGGCGTAGTTCCAGAGAGCCTCCCCCGAATCGGAACCGAGCAGGGAACGAAGTTGGATGTGGGGAAACGTGACGTAAACCGAGTTGCCCGCATAATTTGTCTCAAAAGGATATTTCACGTCGGGCTTAAACCAGTCAGGGTAAAATTTCGCGTATTCGTCCAGATATCGGCGCGTATTTTTGCGATCAAATTGGATCATCGCGTCGAATAATTCCGGCAAAGAGCCGTCTCCCGACAGCACACTCGAAACGTTCCAGGGATCATCTTTTCCCATGGGAACCGCCACAAATGCCGCCGCTTCCGAAAATCCAAGTGCCTGACTTGTCGCTCCGATCAAGCCCTTTTCCCTTGCCCAGTAGGTCATCGCAAACCGCATTGTGGCGGGAACGGCGCACCGTGCCAGTCGGTAGGCAAACTGAGTTTCCGCCGCCTTGTCTTCCAGAACTCGCGCCATACGGAGCATTGCCCAGTGACCGCAATAGGTAGCGGCAAGGGGATCGCCTGTGCCTGTGCTGTAGCCCGTGTCGCTGTTTACCACCGTCATCCACGCCCAATCATCGCCCAGATCGAAGTAACGATAAATTTTCTGTGCGACGTTCCAGTTTTGTTGCACCGTCTCCCAATCGCCGGAATAAACGGCGTACTTATAGAGCCCGTAAAGGGGAAGCGCGTTGCCCCAATCCAGATCGTAACGGTGAGGCCCGGGCCCATGAATAAAGTAAGTCCAATAGTAGGAGCGACCCGAAAGTGGCTCGGTTTCGAGTTTCCAGGTGTCGCGGGTTTTGTCAGGCTCGGAGGTATAGGGGGGCAACCGAAATGCAAGGGGAAGATAAGTTTTCCACGCGGAGGTAAGAGCGGTTTTGTTCGTTTCGGAGAGGTATGCCCATGCCATTTGCGCGTTTGTCATTCCGGCATAGGCAAGATCAACGCCGTTTTTCACCCAATCGCCGCCGAGATGCCCGACCAGTGAATTGAGGAGAGCAACGCGCTTCACGTCTGCGTTTTCGACGCGCAGATAGCCGCGCTCTTCGGTAGAGGGCAGAGGCAAGGTATAGCGCAAAACATTTCCCTGCACGTAGGCGTACTCACCGTATTTCGTGATACAGTCAGGATAAACCACCTTTTTATCGAACTTAACCGGGTAGCCTCGCTTTGCCGCAAACGCAAGGGTGGGTGGGATCGGGGAGATCGTTTCGCCGTTTGTCTGAGTTTTATAGGTTTCGGTAATCGTAACGCCGTTTCTATCGGGTGTCATCGCGTACTCGGTGCTTTGCAACTCAGGCACCGGAACGCGAGACCAGAATTGAGTGTGTGCGTCGTCCCGCACATCGCGAATGCTTTTCGGAGAGGTGACTTGCAACCCGTCTACCGTGACAAAGCGAACCTCGTTGACTTCCTCCTCAAATTCCCCATTGATCATCCAAACGTTTCCCTCAGTCTCAACGCTCGCCATCTTCGCCTTTTTTCCTTCGGGAAGGAAAACGGCAACGGCGATCCCGCCTTTCGGCTGAGAGATCACAATTCCCGGAGCGAGTCCTTTTCGTTCTTTCGGGTTACTGAGAAAAGTCCAGACGGGAAGGGTTGTTTTGCCGACGATCCTCAAGCGCATCTTTTTTCCGAAGGTGGCGGAAAAGCCGGGATAAAGCAGAGAGTAGCGGATTTCGGTGGGTTCACCCTCAGAACCGTTTTCGATTTTCAGGCGTTTTTCGGTGGCGTTAAGGGAGACAACCGAAGCCTTTCCCTTGCCTTCTCCGAATTGCACTTCCAGCGGCGAGAACATTCCGGGAACGCTGAAACCATGCGGCGTGACATTGAGCGTTAGCAATCCGTCTTCGTTGATGCGTCCAAAGCGCCCGAAGCCGACAGGCGGCGATTGCGTCTGCGCTCTGAGTGGCGAAGAGAAAAGTGCAAGAGCAAGGAGAAATAAGCGAAAAATCATCGTATTTGCCTGTAGTGGAGAAATTTGCCCGTAATCGCGTAAAAAAATAATCAGAATCTTTTAAGACCGCGTAACCTTTCGGGCAATCCAGCGACAGACACTAGTGTATCGCACAAAAGGGAAAGAGAGCAAGCCCGATTTTTAATCCTTTTTCTCTTTCTGGTCTTTTCTGGAACGGTGCGATTGAAAAATTTTAGAAATTTGGATTGAAATGAACAATAGGAATGGGACAGGCAATGGCGGACTTTGATCAAAGGGACGATCTGAACAGAATGAATGACATGGACGAAGAAATCTGGGATTTGCTGAGCCTCTACCTTGACGGTGAGACAACGCCTTCTGAAACGCAAAAAGTCGAGGCTCTGATCGCTTCTGATGCCCGCTATGCCCGCGAGTTTTCTCTGATGCAACGCGGCTCCCAGTGCTTGCACGCGGCTCCTCAGTTCGAGCCACCGACTGCCCTGCGAACGGCAATTCTTGCTCAGACGATCTACCGCCCGACCTTTGCGATGCGTGTACGCGATATGTTGAGGGCGATGGCTCCGCACCGTGCAGTTTACGGATTTGCGGGTGCGGCGACGTTTGCCGCAATCACTTTTATGGCGGTTCGTCCGGCGATGCAACCTCTTGCCGTAACTTCCGGCTCCTCTGTCGCCGTCAAGCCCTCGACGGGAGATACAACTGAAAAGAAAGTCGCCTTTGTACCGAAACAGCACTCGGCGAAAGCAGAGGACATGGCTTTCGGCGAAGACGTAAAAGCGGATTTCGTGAAACTGGAAACCGCCATTTTGCAAAACGCGAAAAAGAAGCCTGTCACCCAGTTCTCTCTCCGCAAAGCCGAAGTTGCAATCGTGACCCCACAGGTGAAAAAGGAAGCCCCGAAACGACAGGAAGTGAAATCCGGTTCAACGATTCAACTCGCACTGAAATTCGGGACAACTCCTAAAGTGCCGTCCGCGCATTCGCGTACCTCTGTCTTTGAGACGCCGTACACGAAAAAACCGATGATGGACATCGAAAATCAGCGACCCTCCGACTCGAAACCTGTAGAACAGGTAGCCGACGCACGAACCTCTGACCCGGAAGCAAATTCCACCTCCGCAATAGGTGAGGCAAAAATAACCGAGAAAACGCCCGCCCCGGTCGTGCACGTACGCTACGCACGGGTTCCAACATTGCCTGACTTCAAGTCAAGCCGTGAAATGCGCCGCGAAGAAAATGAGCGAAATCTGGGTTACAGTCCGGCTGTGCTCGAAGGAATGAAGCGTCAGCAACCGACAATTGCATTCTCAACAAGATTCTGAGAACGATTTTATAAGAAACAAACCCGGCGGAATAAATTCGCCGAGGGCGGCTTCGCCGTTCCGAGTTCATTCAATCGCGGACAGAACTGTAGCGTGATCACCTGGTTTTCGCGTCCCAAAGACGCTCGTTTTTGTTGCCGGGAGTTTTTAACTCCCGGACACTAAAAATTTTTCAACACCTTCGTAAGAGAAGAACGAACTTACTCCCGCCGAAGTAAGTTCAGTGGTTCAGAAAAGCGCAAAGTCTGCGTATGTAGGCTCCAGAAAAAATAATGCAGATTCCGAAGAGCAAAAAACAAGAAAGACGGTTGCGCCGCCGCGCACAACGCACCCCCCGCTTCCACGCGGTGAGTGTGCCGTTGCTGTACCCCATTTTGCTCTCGCTTCCCGGCGTCGTGCTTGCACAAGCCGTTACGCCCGCCTCTCCCAAACTTACCGAAATACTCGATCCTGCCGCTAATTCTCTCTCGGCGAAAGCCCATGAAACACAGGACAATGCGGGCAAACCCACCTTTGAGATTTTGCGAGGGGGCGGCGGTCTTACGGGTTCCCTGCTCCGGCATGGCAATGTTCTGACTGACACAATTTCTCTTGCCCTTAACGGCAGAACACTTAAATTTGGCAAAGATTATACGCTGGATGCGTTAAGCGGTTCGCTTTATTTTTCCGTGCCTGTCACTGCGGCAGACAGCATTTCGGTTTATTATCGCTACCTCGATACGCCGCAGGGTGCCTCCACCGAAAGAACGACCTCTTTGCTTCCCGCAATGCGTTTCAATCTCGGAAGCACCACGCAACTCGGCTTCGCTTATGGCATGGTTTCCGATGCCGTAAAAGGCACGAATACCACCACCTATGGCTTTGGACTGAACACGAATTTTGGGGCGAAAAAAACCTCGTCTCTTGGCGGACGCTATTATTTTTCCAATGCCCAGGCAAATCAAAATACGAGTTTGATGCTCGACGGTTCCGCTCCCGCCCCTGCCTACGATCCTGCAAATGAGGGTTCCGATCACCTGCTCACGCAAAATCTCGGTCTTACTTCCGGCAATTTCCGTTTCCACGCTGACTATCAGGATGTGGGGCGGAAATTCAATGGCTTTTCCGCACTCAAGCAGGGCGCGAAAGATGCGGACGATCTTGCTCAGATCACTGCGCTCGAAGGCGAAAAAGGGATTAAGCGACTCGGTTTCGGACTAGGACTTGGCACGGGAAGCAAGAAAAATACGACCGATGGCTTTTCCTTTAACCTGAACACGATTTCCGATGAGAACGATTCGATTTCACAAAAGATGTTTGGCTTTAACTCTCAGCAATTTCAATTTCGCTATGCCACCCGCGAAGTCGGTGAGAAGTTTGCGAAGTTTTCCGGGTTGCGCGAAGGCGAAAAAAAGCAATGGCAACGTGAACACGGCTTGAAGGTTTCTTCGCTTGGATTTGGGCTTGGGTTTGGAAGCACGAAAGGCGCGGGGGTCGCAGGATCAAACGGACTACGTTTCGATCAGCAGAGTTTTGGGGAGGCGGCGGGCTCATTATCTCGCCAGACAATTGCCCTCACGAGCGGCGCAATTCGTCTTGAAATGATGAGCCGAAACTCGGAGACAAAGTTCTCCCGGTTAAATGATCTTTCCAACGAAGACAAAAATTCTCTCGCACTTGACACGCGGCGACAATTTGACCCGAACGCGAAGGCGGAACAGATTTCCGAGGCAGACCGTCAGCAATTGGTTAAGGAAGCGGGACTGAATCGCTCCGGCTTGCGCCTTGACCTGACTCCCGGCAAAAACACGGGGTTTTCCTTTGGACAGATGCGCCTCTCGGATAATGCCGGGGCGACCTCTGCAACGGACTCGAAAAGCGCAAAAGACGGACAGGAAACACACGGTTTCTCCCGAAATGCCGTCTCGCTTAACACGTCCCGCATCAATTTCGCAATGATCACACAAAGCGCGGAACGTGGATTCACACGCCTCGGTGATCTTTCCGATACCGAGCGAAGTTTGCTTGCCTCTGACATCTACCGAATGGCGAACCCGAGCGCAAAGCCCGAAATGGTTTCCGCGAATGACCGTAACTTCTTCGCAAAAGGCATTGAAATGCGCCGCCAGATGATGCGCTTCGACGCCGGATTGACAAAAGGTTTACGTTTCGGTTTCTCTGACTCGACGACGACTGACTTGCGAGAAAAAACAGAGGGACAGAGCTTTTCGCGTCAATCCCTGACACTTGGAACATCGAGTTGGGACGTTTCTTACCTCAAGCGCAATGCCGATAAGAAATTTGGACGCATCGCCGACCTGACCGATGGCGAACGGCAAACACTCGCTCTCGACATTCGCCGCCAGTTCGATCCGAACGCAAAAGGAGAGCAGGTCACGCCTCACGAACGCGAACTCGCGATCAATGAAGCGGGGATTTCGCGTACCGGAATGAATGTCAATGCAAAACTCGGTAAGGCGGGAACACTCGGACAGGTTCGCCTGAACCAATTTTCGCTGACCGATAAAACCGGATTGCAGAACGGCGATATTTCCCGTAATGTTTTCGATTATACCGGGAAGACAATCTACTTTAGCTTTCTGAAACAAAGTATTTCAAGCCGTTTTTCGCGTCTTGCAGACCTCAACGATTTCGAGCGACTACAGTTTGCAAATGAGGGTGGACTCGATAAGTCGCGCCTCGGCTTTACCTGGCAAGAGGACAAAAATACGAAGATCGGCTTTTCCTCATTTAAGGTTGGGGGCAACGCCTCAGCCATTGAGACGGCAACCGAGACCGCTAAAAAAGCGGGCAAGGAAGTTGCTCTTGCGATGGAAGCCGCCGGCGCGGGAATGAGCCGCGACAACCTTTCCATTGACACGAAAGGGTTTTTCCTGAATGTGAATCGTGCGGAAACCGGAAAGGGTTTCACTCGGTCAGGCGACCTCGCCATGACCGATGCCGAGCGCAATACAGTAGCACAGGAGCGTGGGTATCGCCGTTTCGATGTGGCTTCCAAGTTTGCGTTAGGGAAATGGTTTACCGCCGACATTTTCCAACTCGCCGCAAAAAATGATGGTGACAAACTTTCTCGTGACAACTTCAAGAACGCTCTGAATTTCAATCCAAACGCAAAAACTTCGATTTCGTTTCTCTCGGAGGGGGATGTCTGGGAGACCAATGGCGTGAAGAACGGCAACTCCCGCAACTTCATTCAGGTGAAGCAGGAGTTTTTCAAGGGGTATCTCTTTAACTGGAGTCAGGACAACAACGCCGTTTACACCAAAGATGTTGCCAACGGGGGTGCACAAGTAGACCGACTTCAGTTCCAGACGCCGGAAGCCCTGCCCACCGGAATGAGGTTTGAGCAACGCACGACTGCCTTTAAAGACGGACGCAATGAGCGGCTTGCCTCATTGAATGTCCACAGCAAACCGACCAAAACCTTCAAGATTGGGTTTTCACGCACCGATATTGACCGCGACACTGACCCCTCTGAGACTGTGGACACGGTGGATTTCGCGTGGCAAGCCTCCCCGAAATTCAGTGTTCTCGCGGCGATTTCCAATCGGGATATGACACAGAAGCCGAAAACGGATGCAGACGGAAAAATCACGACGGCGGATAACGGTAAGGGCGACATCAGCACGGTTTCTTTTGGAATACAGGGGGAACCCGCCCCAAATATCTCGTTGACGGCGAAGTTTGACGAAATCCATAATGTCACCGACAACACCCGCGACACCGCTGATTTCGCGCTGTCGAACTCAAAGCCCTTTAAGTTCGGGTGTATTTCCGACCTGACTTTCACCGCCCGTTATGCCTCCCTGAACGATCAGAGGAAAATGCAGAATGAGACGATGACAGGACGCGCCTCGTGGAAAATCTGGAAAAATGAGTTTCTGGTGGACTATGGGGGGCAGACGTTGCAAAACGGAACCTCGTCCGTGTCGCGCCTGTACTCCTTTACAACTGACCCGAACCCGAAGCGCCCGATTCGTGGAAGTTTCTATTACAAGGTTCGTGATATGCTCGACGGCGAAAAGGTGACGATTCGTCGCTTCACTGCCGACGCAAAACTGACGAAACGCACTCACTTCTCCTACACTTACGGCAACCTTGCTGAAGACGAGCGGGCGAACATCATTCCCTCGACAACGGCGGACGTATCGCTAAAACACGGCTTTACAAAAGACCTGGACTTTCATGTTTTCTATCGGTTGAGCGATAACTCACTGACGAAAATCATGACTCGTTCGATGGGATTTGCGCTTGAAGGAAAACTGGACAAGTGGAGCCGACTCACACTCGGATACAGTGCGGACGGCGACAACACGGCGACTACGTTCGAGCGTTCCAATCATTTCCGCTTTGCCTTTGAGCGTAGTATCAGCGCAAATCAGTTTTTCACCCTTTCCACCGACATCAAAAGCCATGCCGCCCCCGGGATCGTAGATGAAGTTCAGGCTTCGGTGGACTTCCGCCTTCGCTTTTAGGACAACCTTTACGCAAAGCCGGGGAATGAGAATTGGGCGAGTTGTAGGGAAGTCCAGGGAATCAATTCCCAGAAAAAAAGCCGGAGGTTAAAACTTCCGGATACAAAAGTGCGAAGTCCACCTTCGTGGACTCAATGCAAATGCAATGGCGATGTTCTTTTCAGGGAGGCATTCGATGAAATGCGTTTCCGCTCTTTTGTGTCTGCTCAGCCTTGCGATTTCTCAAGGTTATGCGCTTGTGCCACCCCTTTATTCGCCCCCCTTACAGAGATCTCAAAAGAAAATCGCGCCTGAAAAGATCGAGCCTGAAGAACAGGAAAAGCCACAAGCCGCAATCATTTACGGGGACGACTGGATTTTTTCAATACTTTCGCCAAAAGGGTGGGAATTAGACTCTGAGAGCGGAGCCTCACAGAAAGCCAATGTGGTGCTTTATCCCGAAGGAGGGAGTTGGGAAAACAGTAAATCGGTAATGTACGTTTATGTTACTGGGAGAACGAAAAAAAGCAAGACACTTCAAATTGCTCTGGAAGAATTTGTTAAGGGCGACATCGAATTATTCCGAGAAAACCACCCCAAATTGGTACTGACAAAGATGAAATCAGTCCCGACGAAAGATAAGTTGAAGTCTCTGTGTTATGTGTTTGACAAGGTGGGGAAAGGAGCGGACAAAGAGTGCGTGACCTATCTTGAAACAAAAAAACATATTTTCGTTGTCACGCTGTCTTGCCGCTCCTCTGCGATCTACAAAAAGGCTTTTCCTGACTACGAGAAACTGGTGAGTTCCTTCTTTTTTATGAACAAGACGCCCTGAAAATTGGCACAAGAAGCGTCTGTAAACTTTCTGGTTCACAAGAGAAAACCCCCCCCTCTGCACAGGCAGAGCGGGGGCTTTTCCATTCCTATCGGTATGAATTAGGCGGCAACCGTTTGATGAGTGGGGGAGGTCAGCAGGGTAGCAACCGCCGCATTTTGGGGCATCTCGATCTTGAAGAAGGAGAGTTGTTCGCGTAATTTCCGGGTGACATCCTCGACATCGAGAGCATTTCCATCTGAGTT